>JAYTAU010000385.1:0-9584 GCA_043737375.1 Planctomycetia bacterium | reverse complement strand
GGCTTTCGGTTCGGTTGCATGGCCCCGAACCACAACATAAACGACCACGACCGATCGCGCCATAGCTAAATAATGATTTGTGACTCAGGACACTAGGGACTTGGGGATTGAGCCTTGGGGATTGAGTTCCCTGCTCCTCAGCCCCTGCCCCGCTCCGAGCGCTGACGCTTCCGGCTCGCTGGCGTCGTCCCTACTCCCCACTCCTCACGCGCTTTGTTAGAATTAGTACGATCAAAGCTGCACAAAAACCGGCGTCGGCGACGCCACCTACATCACAAAAATCGGCTGAGCCGAATTTCCCCATCAACTCCTCTCTGCGAGCAATCATCGTGCTGAAACTTGCCGTAATCCCGGGCGACGGAACCGGTCCTGAAGTCACCAACGAAGCCTTAAAAGTTCTTAAGGCGGTGGCCAAGCTCGAGAACATCCAATACGAAACACAAAACTTCGATTTCGGGGGCGAACGCTATCTGCGCACCAAGGAAACGCTGCCCGCCGGCGCGGTCGCCGAACTGAAAAAGTTCGATGCCATCTTCCTCGGTGCGGTCGGCCATCCGGATGTCCCGCCCGGCGTGCTGGAAAAAGGGCTGCTGTTGGAGCTACGATTTCAGCTCGATCAGTACATCAATCTGCGGCCCGTCAAATTGTTTCCCGGTGTCGAAACACCGCTGCGCGACAAAGGCCCGGCCGACATCGACTTTGTCGTCGTCCGCGAAAACACCGAGGATTTATACTGCGGCGTCGGCGGATTTCTGAAGAAGAACACGCCCGACGAAGTCGCCAGCCAAACGGCGGTCTACACCCGTAAGGGTTGCGAACGCTGCATTCGCTATGCGTTCGAACTGACTCGCAAACGCAATAATCCCAAACGAATGCTCACACTGGTGGCCAAGACCAACGTGCTGACGTTCGGCCATGACCTCTGGTGGCGAACGTTCCAAGACGTCGCCAAGGAATATCCCGATATCAAGGCCGACTACAACCATGTCGACGCCTGCTGCATGTGGATGGTCAAAAATCCCGAGTACTACGACGTGATTGTGACGACCAATATGTTCGGCGATATCATCACCGACTTGGCCGGCATTCTGCAAGGCGGCATGGGCGTGGCTGCCGGCGGCAACATCAACCCCGACCCGGGCGGCGTGAGCATGTTCGAGCCGATGGGTGGCAGCGCGCCGAAGTACACCGGCCAAAACGTGATCAACCCCATCGCCGCAATCAATGCCATGAGCATGTTGCTTGAACAAAAGGGTTTTGCCAAAGCCGGCGCACGCGTGATGAAAGCCATTCAACATGTTACGGGCACCAAAATGAAGAGCCAAGCCGCCGGCAAGATGGGCTACAGCACTTCACAGGTCGGCGATTTGGTGTGCGAGGCGCTGTAGAGCGAGGCTTGAGACGCGAGGCTTGAGACGCGAGGCTCGGGACTGGAGGCTCGGGACTGGAGGCTTGAGACTGGAGGCTCGGGGCCGGGTGTCATGCCCACTCAGGGCAGTGGGCATGGCACCCCACGATCTTTTGCGGTTCAATCATTTGGTTCCGCCATCGCGGCCATATTATGCTTGCGCAGAACCCGCCCCGGCTGTCGGGGCGATGCCATCTCCCGCTCGTCTGCTATACTAATTGCGTGGCCCAGCTAGGAACCGCTCATTCTTCGCCGATCTAATTTTCGCCATGCCCGCACCCATCCGAAAATACGACGCTCTGGGCTTTCCCATCCCCGCGACGTTCGAAGATTTGCCGAATGTCGGCAGCGACACTTCGCGCAGTGTCATCGAACCGCGAAAAACCCGCCTCACCATTCGCCGCAAGCGGATTTTTGCGGCGGTCATCGTCATCGTCGTCGCGGCCTACGCTTTCGGACCGTTTCTGAAAGGTATCGGCAAAGATGCGATGATCGCCTGGAATGCCAGACAAGCGCAGCAAAAGTTCCAGTCGGGAGATTATCGCGGCGCGACCAATAATTTGACGGCAGCGATCGCCTGGGGATCGGAACATCCGGATTTGTACTACACGCGCGCTATCGCTCGGCTGAAAATCGACGACCTCCAAGGCAGCCTTGAGGATCTAACTTATTCGACGCTGCACCCGCCGCGACTTGCCTCGATCAGCCAAGTCTATTCCCAACGGGCCTGGGTACATATCCGCTTGGGCAACAAGCAGCAAGCCGTCGACGACGCGAATCGCTCGATCGACTTGGGTTCGGCCCACGACCCTTCGGCACTCAATCAGCGGGCCTATATCCGCGCGCTGGCCAATCTGAACGAAACCGACCTGCGCGCCGGGCTGAAAGACATCGACCGAGCTCTCGAAATGGTCGGCGAAGGAAATCCCGAATATCTCGATACGCGGGCCTACTTGCGGCATCTGCTGGGCCAGAATGAAACGGCGCTTGAGGACATGAACGCGGCGATTCCACTGATCGAACAACAGCGATCGCTGATGGGGCGCGAGTCCGACGTCCACGAATTCAACCATTCGTTAGCGGTGATGTATTACCACCGCAGCTTGATCTATCGCGCGCTCAAACAAGACAGCCAAGCCGACGCCGACGCGCATCGCGTCGAGCAATTAGGCTTCGAACCGAAGCCGGGTCTGATGTAGCGCGAGCTAAGAAGCCAGCGTTGTGCCGACTGCAAACCGGGTCGTAATACTGTTCACTCTCGCTGCTCGTCCCTCGATCCTCGCCCCTCCTAGTGCGCTCCCGCCATTATCGTTTCGATCTTCCGCATCGCCAGGGCATGTTCGACGCGCCGGCGCGTATCGCGAATAAATCGAATTACGTCGCGCCGCGCCACGATACCGATCAATCGGCCCTGCTCATCGACCACGGGCAAGCGGCGGACGGGATGTTTCAAAAACAACTCGGCAACGTCGGGCAGCAAGTCGTTCTCGTTGAGCGTAATCAGGTCCGTCGTCCAGAACTTTTCGACCGGTTGGTCGCTGCGCCCTTCGCCTTCGCAGAGCAGCCCCAGCAGATCGCGCTCGCTCAATACGCCGAGCAAAATGTTATTCGCGTCGACGACCGGCAATCCGCTGATTTGATGTCGTAGCAGCAGGTCCAACGCCTCGTCGACCGGCGTATCGGGCCCAATGGTCACCAGTTGCTTGGTCATCACCTGATGGACTTGAAGTTTCATCGCCGCGTACTCCCCAGTTAGTGGACGGTGTGACCGTTGCGCGTAACGACCGTGAATGGCCGTCTTCCGCATCGCAACCGGCTGTCGTACAACCCTACGTCGCAATTGCCGGGATTTTGCGCAGTAATGACGGCGTGCCGCGAGCGGGCACGATTAGAAATAGAATCCGGCGCCAATTTAGGCAATGGCGCTGCCGCGAGCGGTGGATCAACCCGCACGATCGACACAATCGCTAACGACAATGCTCAGGCGTACACTGTTTTCCGCGCGATCTTCACTCTCCGATTCTCACCAGCCCATGACCACGTTCGACTCTATCACCTTGCGCGCGCGCTCAAGGTCCGTGCCGGTTTCTTGCATGTAGAGTCGGATGGCATGCAATTTGTCGCCCGACGCTTTCGAGAGGCAATCGCGGGCCGTGTTGCAAATATCAAAACTCCCTTTCAGCCCCAACGCCGACTTGCTGATCACCCACGTATCGCGGGGCCGCTTGGTCATTCGCGTGATCTTGTCGCTAGGGTAAGCATCGCTCACCACGCCGCGGGCCGCCGATTCGTCATTGGCCCATGTGATAATGATATGTGCGTCAGTCTCGACTTCGAACAGCGGCATGACAGGTCCTCCTTTGAAATAGAATTCGATTATCGCTTCGCCAGCGGTCGGACGCCGAAGGACAAGCCGAAGCGCTACTACGGACCACTACTGCCGAATCTAATACAACGCTGACAATTCGTCAATTATCGGCAAGCCGGCGGATCGCAGCCTCAGCCGGAGCGACTTTTTCCTTACTCTTCCCTTTTTCGAGTATTTCGTGTGTTTCGTGGTTAATCTGCCTGCTGAGTGGTTACGATTCAACGCCGTCGTTGTTTTCCGACCGCCCTTCGATGTGATGCCAGTTATGCACCGGCTTTAGTATTGCCAGCACCTCGGCCAGCAGAGTTTCATCCAGCGGAAGCTCGGCCCAGTGGGCCCAGTGGCGAATGCGATCGGGATTGGCCGAGCCGGTCACGCAGGTCGTAATCTCCGGATTGGCAATTGAGAACTGCAGCGCCAGCTGCGCAATATCAACGCCCCGGCTCTGGCAATGCTGCGCCGCCTGGCGCACCGTTTCACGAACCTCGGGCGTGGCCTTGTGCCAGACCGGCAGCGTGGCGTTGGTCAGCAGCCGCGCCGCGAACGGTGCAGCAGTCATGATTCCGACTTGCTTCTGTTGCAAATACGGAATCAAATCGGCCAGCATCGTGTTTTGTAGCGTGTAATGGTTATACGACAGCATGCAGTCCAGCGGAGCATGATCGAGCACATACCGAAAAATCTTCATCGGATAGCCCGAGATGCCGACGAAGCGAACCTTGCCCTGTCGTTGAACTTTGCGCAGGGCCGGCAAAGTCTCGTCGATGATCTGCCGCATGTCGACGAACTCGATATCGTGGCAGAGACAAATGTCGAGATGCTCGACTCCCATCCGATGTAGGCTGACGTCGACGCTTTCGACGACGCGCCGCGCGGAGAAATCGAAGTGCGCGGCGTCGTAGCGACCGATTTTGCTGCCCAGCAGATACTGGTCGCGCGGTACATCGCGCAGGGCCAGGCCAAGCAGCACTTCGGACATGCCGCGACCGTAGAACGACGAGGTGTCGATGAACGTCATGCCGCAGTCGAGTGCCACGCGCACGCTATCGAGCGCTTCGTTCAAATCGATCTGCCTGAACTCTTGCCCCAACGACGACGCGCCGAAGCTAAGCACGGGTAGCTCAAGACCGGTTTGTCCAAGTGTGCGTGTTTGCATGTCGATGCTTAATTCGAATTAGCCACAGAGGGCACAGAGAACACAGAGGAGACAGAATGGGGAAGTCGGAATGGGGAATGATCCTAAAACTGACGACATTGTTGCTCCCTGACCCCCGACTTCTGATCCCTGCCCCCTTGCCTTCACATGCGAACACCGATCGTCAGCAGCAAATTGGCGAACCGCTGCTGATCGGCCGTTTGAATCGTCAGCACATGATCCTTCGTGTCGACTGCTTTGTAAAACTCCCACTTCTCGATCGGTTCGAGCACGACGCTCAGGCTCGCCCGTTTCAACTCGGCGATGTACTCGGCCCACACCGGCGGGTCTTCACTCAGAGCATACGGCCCGGTCGTTTCGTACATCATGGTGTTGGCCCGCTCGATCGGAATCGCAGTCAACAGCGTTCGCAGGACTTGCGTGCAGGTGACGATTCCCGGCGCCAAGTTGAGGCTCACCAGTTCGGCATTCGGCCCCAGCGTCGACGACGCCGGGTAATTGCCGTCGGCGATCAGAATTCGGCCGTGATGCCCCGCACGAGCCAGCACTTCGTTAATTTTTGGGTGGATCAGACCGTGGAGCAACATGGGAATTACGAATTACAGAGGACGAATTACAAAGAGAGCCGGACGCCCGTTTCTCATCTCACGCTTTCCGATTTCACGCTTTCACGCTTTGAGTCTTTCATAGGACATTTCCCTCGGCGGGGACGCCGAGGTTCTGCCTTCGTCCTCGCCGCTAACCCCTCGTCCCGCTTCGTCACATCCCCTCCCGCAGCGCGTTCAAATGCCGCACGAAATGGTCTCGCAACACTTCGGCGTACGTCTCGGGATGCGTGGCCAACACATCGCGAACGACCGGCCCCCACTTGGCATCATTCAGCACACTACCAAATGTGCAATGCAAAATCTGCCGGCCCGGTTTGGTGAAGCCTCGCCCCGCCGGAACGTCGCTCCACTTTTCCAGATACTCTTGCTCCAAGCTGTCGATGCTCGTTGTGTCATCAGCCGGTGGCGCCATCGCCAGCGTGGCCGAGACATGATACGTCGCCTTGTCGGTGTCGTAACGCTCGCGGCAAAACGTGACCAGCTCGCGAAACAACTGCGGAGCATGACGGACCACGACACGCAGCGCCTCCAAGTAACTTGTCCCCGCCGTCTTCACATGAAACCGGCCGCGCGTCGCCCGCGCCAGTGCCGGGTACATCGACAGCTTATCCGAGCCGGAATGCAAACTGAGTTTGTAAGGACCGAGCAGTTCGGCAATCGCGGCGTGGTCGTGCAGCGATCTTTCCAGCAGCGACAAATCGCCCTTAAAATCGACTCCTTTTTCGAAATCGCCGATGAACCGCGGCGCTATGCTGACCAGCTTCATGCCGCGCTGTAAGCATTGCTCGGCGATGATATAATGCTCGGCGAGTGTCGTCGGTTGATCGGTCTCATCGACGCTCAGCTCGATCTCGTAGTCGCGGCCCGCCTTGGCTTGTACGCTGCGAATGTAGTCGGCCAGCTCGACTGCCTGATTGATCGCTCTGCCGTATTTGACGGTCGCGCGGCTCAGGGCTTCGTCAGAAAACTCTACCTTTGCGCCGGTCGTCAGCGTCACCGAACGTCCGCGGTATTGGTCGAGCCATGTTACTTCATCGCGCACCGCTTGCACGCGCGTGGCAAGCTCGTTCGCGTCGTACGTGTCGGCCCGCGGATCGACTGCGCCCGACGGATCGATCGTGAAAAACGTAAAGCCTGCCGCGGCGGTCACGTCCACATCGGCCGTTGTCTTCAAATGATCCGCATCGGCGCCGGTGCGGCCGCGCCAGCCGGCTTGCGCGGCGCCTTGCAGCGCCTCTTGCATGACTTGCGCGGCGTTGCGGCCCGTGCGCGTCATCTCGCGAATCGACTGCTGTGGAAAGATCGGCTCGATGCCCTCGCCGGCCGCTTGCATGGCGGCGACATGGCCCGGCGTGGCAAGCCCGGTGCGGTCGCCGAAACCGAAACTAGGACTGAGGCCGAGGGTGGCGGGGCGAAGCGAGGTCGTATTCATACCGTTTTATGGATTCAAAGTCTGAACTGATTCTAAAGCGTGAAAGCGTGAAAGCGTGAAATTGGAAAGCGTGAAATGTACGCCTAAAGCAATTTCATTTAGCCGCGAATGAAAACAAATAAACGCGAATTATCAATGTTATCATTTGCGTCCATTCGCGTTCATTTGCGGCCAATTTCTGTCCGGCTGACGACACATGGCAATCGGATTTACTTGAACAACTCCCGAAATTTTAGCATCGTCTGCTGTGCCGCTTCGAGGGGCGATGGCCAGGGCAATGCCTCGGCCGAAGCATAACCGTTGTAGTCAATTTCCGAAAGCGCCGCGACAATCGGCGCATAGTCGAGGTGCCCACACCCGGCGGGCCGCCGATTGCTATCGACAAAATGCAGGTGGCCGATATGCCGCCCGCCCGCGCGAATGGCGTGGGCGATGTCGGCCTCTTCGATATTCATATGAAACAGATCGGCCAGCAGCCGCACATTGTTGGTCTTGAGCGCTTGCAGCAATTCGATGCCCGCGGCAACCGTATTGACCAAATTGGTTTCGTAACGGTTGAGCGGCTCGTAGAGCAGCGGGACGTTGTACTGCGCCGCATGCGCACCGAGTTCATTGAGCGCGCCCGCGAGCAGCCCGATCGCCGTCTCACGGTCGGCCACTTGCCCCGCGGTCACATCGCCATAACGACCTTGCATCGACCCGATTATAGCCGGTGCGTGGAATTCCCCCGCGAAGTCGATGATTGATTGCACGAATTCGCTGGCGCGATTTCGCACCGTCGCATCGATATGTGTTAGCGAAAGTCGATGCTTTACCCAACCGGCGCCGGTGCCGACCGCCGCCACGCTCAGCCGATGTGTTTCCAACAGCGCGCGTAGCTCGTTGCGATCGATCGCGTCGGCTGCCGGAGGAAAGATCTCGACCGCATCATAGCCCAGCTTGGCCGCCGTCGCGCAGCCGGTCGCTAGATCGTCCCACAAAACGAACGGGCCGCCCCGCGCCTCGGGCACTAAGCTGATCGTGATACTTGAGCGCAGCATGGGCGAGCGGGCGTCAGCCCCCTGTTAATTTCCTCGTTCCCACGGTCTCCGTGGGAACGGGCGTTCGGACGCTCCGCGTTCCTTCAAACGTCATCGCGAATTACTCTTCAAACCTAACTCTCGGCCGCAGAGCGGCCAGTATGCCGTTTCCACGCGGAGCGTGGGAACGAGAATAGCCGTTGGTGTCAACTCAACTCCACTATCGCCTTGATCACGCCCGTCTCAGGCTTGGTAAACGACGGAAACTCCGCAATCAATCGATCAAACGGCGTGCGATGCGTGATCCACGGCCGCGTGTCGATCTGTCCTTCTTCGATCAACCGAATGATCCGCGTGAAGTCGCCCGGCAGCGCATTGCGCGACGCATAGACGGTCATCTCGCGACGATGAAACAACGGGTCGAAAAACGTCACGTCGGTATTCACGATGCCCACAAAAATCAGTTTGCCGGTATGCGCCACATAATTGAACGCGCCCGACATCGACTGCGGCGAGCCGGTGGCATCGATCACGACGGTCGGCAGGTTGCCGTGGGTAATTTCCTTCAATGCTTCAAGTTCGCTGCCGTCTCCCTGGAACTGAATGGTGTGCTGGACGCCATAAGTGCGTTTACAAAAGTCCAGCCGCGCGGGATTCATGTCCATGACGATCATCGTCGAGCCGGCCAACCGTACGAACTCAAGCGCCGACAATCCAATCGGCCCCGCGCCGATCAGCAACACATGCTCATCGGCTTGCGGGCAGACGCGATTCACTGCGTGGCAGCCGATGGCCAAGGTCTCGACCAGCGCCAGTTGTTCGAGCGAGAGCTTGCTCGACGGATGCAATTTGCGCGCGGGCAAGATAAACCGGGGCCGCAATCCGCCGTCGGTATGTACGCCCAACACTTGCAGGTCTTCGCAACAGTTAGCCTGCCCGCGGCGGCTGGCAAAGCTGTCGGGGTTGTTGATGTACGGCTCGACCGAGCAGCGATCACCCGGCTTGACGTGCTTCACGTCGGCGCCCACCGCGACGACTTCGACTCCCAATTCATGCCCCGGAATCCGCGGATAGCTGAAGAACGGCATTTTGCCCAGGTAACCCGCGATGTCGGTCCCGCACACACCGACGCGATGCACGCGAACCAGCGCTTCACCCGGTGCGGGCTGCGCGGGCTCGGGTATTTCGATCGATTGAAAGTGTCGCGGTTCGACGAGTTGAATGGCCTGCATGAGAATTGCAAATTACAAAGGACGAATTACAAAGGAAAAAAGGGGGGAAACGCAGCCGCCTCTCTTACGAATGCTCAGAGCAAAAAAGCCCTCTCCCTCCGGGAGAGGCAGCGAGGAACGAGCGGTGAGGGTCGGAGCCAGCTAATTGTCAACAGCGGCTACGATAATCAATTCGACGTTGTTTTGCGAGTCGTACGATGGACTGCAAAAGCACTGCACTCCGGGCACTAACGTTCCCGGCTCGCCACGCTCCACGGACAACTGACCACGGACTACTTTCCCTTCAACTATGCATTCGCGGCAACGTGTCTCCGACAGCAATAATTTCGGCCTCGGCGGCGGATAATTCCTGCAGACGAAA
>JAYTAU010000384.1:0-9610 GCA_043737375.1 Planctomycetia bacterium | reverse complement strand
TTTACAATGAACGCACGAATTCAACTGAACGGAATAAATTCCGTCCTACTTACCATGAAACCACTCATCGATTGGCTCGATAGTCGTACCGGAATTCGCGGTTTTTTACACGAAACGCTCTACGAGCGAATTCCCGGCGGCGCGCGATGGCGGTATGTCTGGGGCAGCACGCTGGTGTTCGCATTCTTCGTGCAAGTCGTAACCGGCATCTTTTTATGGATGGCTTACAGCCCCAGCGGCCAGACCGCTTGGGAAAGCGTGTATTACATTCAGCACGAGATGCAAGGCGGTTGGCTGCTGCGTGGGGTCCATCACTTCATGGCCCAAGCGATGATCGTGCTGCTGGTGCTGCATCTCATGCAAGTCGTCATCGACGGCGCGTACCGTGCGCCGCGCGAAATCAATTTTTGGCTCGGCCTGATTTTGATGTTGATCGTGTTGGCGTTATCGCTGACAGGATACCTGCTGCCGTGGGATCAAAAAGGTTATTGGGCCACGCGCGTCGCCACCAACCTAATGGGTTTGGTTCCGCTCGCCGGTGATTCGCTGCAACGCGTCGTCGTCGGCGGCTCCGACTACGGGCATCATACGTTAACCCGCTTCTTCGCGCTGCACGCCGGCGTGTTGCCCGCGCTCTTAGTGGGATTTCTGGTGTTGCATGTGGCACTGTTTCGGCGACATGGTATCACGGTGAAAGATCCGCGCCGCCGGCCCGATACGACCTTCTGGCCCGATCAAGTCCTACGCGATGCCGTGGCTTGTTTGGCGGTCTTGGCTGCGGTGTTGGTGCTATGTGCGTTACCGGCATTGGCCGGAAAAGAAAGTTTTTCGGCGGGCGGGGCACTCGGTGCCGAACTGGGCGCGCCGGCCGATCCTTCGAATCAGTATTTGGCGGCCAGGCCAGAATGGTACTTCTTGTTTCTGTTTCAGTTTCTCAAGTTGTTCGAGGGTTGGGGCGAAACGGGTGGGTTGATCGGCGCGATCGTGGTGCCGGGCTTGGTCATGATGATGTTGTTTTTGATGCCGCTGATCGGACGCACCAAAGCAGGACACCGTTTCAACGTGGGGTTTCTAACCGTGCTGATGCTCGGCATCGGCTGGCTGACATTCACGGCTTGGAACGACGATAACCAAGCCAAGGGGGTCGACGAGAAACAGTTTGTCGAGATCGCCAAGCAAGTCAAAATGTTCGGCACCGACGACGACAAGATGCGTGCCTATTTCGACAACGATGCCGCCAAGATCACCGAGTTCGAAGTCAATAAGCACCGCTTCGAGCGGTTCGAAAAATCGCGACAATACTTGCAAGCGGTAAAAGATGCCGACGCCGAATCGCATCGGATCAAGGAACTGGCCGCCGAGAAAAAAATTCCGCCCGCCGGCGCGCTGGCGCTGTTGAACGACGACCCGCGAACGCAAGGGCCGCGCTTATTTAATCAGTATTGCGTCAGTTGTCATGATTACATCGACCCGGCAGGCACGGTGCGCATGACCGTCGATCGAATGCAGACGCCGCGCGTCAAGACGGGTGAGCAACCCGACGCCGAGCCGCAAGTGGCGCGCAACGACGACGGCAAAGTCGTCTGGCAACCCTCGGGTGCGCCGAACTTATATGGCTTTGCCTCGCGCGATTGGATAACCGGGCTGTTGGATCCCGCAAAAATCAATTTGGCCAAGACCGAGGTTTTGATGACGCCGGACGATCCTGCCGGCAACGACCCGACTAAGTACCTGCGACAAGTGATCGACGCGCCGTATTTCGGAAACACCAAGCATCGCAGCGGTGCGATGGCAAACTATGTTCGCGATCCTGAAGGCTTCGGCACCTTGAAGGTCGACGCCGTGCAACAAATCATTGCCGCGCTCTCGGCCCAGGCCGAATTGCCGGCACAACGCGACCTGGACGAAAAGTCGCGACAAGACGGTACGATTGCCAAGGGAGAGATCCTAATTCTGAACGATGAGAACTGTGCCCAGTGCCATCATTTCGGCAAGGACGCGTACGATCCGGACGGCGTGCCGGACCTGTCGGGCTATGGCTCGCGAAAATGGCTGATGGACTTTATTGCCAATCCTTCGCACGCGCGATTCTATGGCGATGATAACGATCGCATGCCGGCATTCGCCAAGGATGACAAGAGCCAGACCAATAACACGCTCTCGACGCGGCAGATCGGTTTGTTGGCCGATTGGCTGCGCGGCGATTACTTCCGCGCACCGAAGGGTACCACGGCGCACTGATGCCGGCTGTGAAGTCAGCGATGGCATCGCCGAAACGGTAAAGCCGGTGATGATATCACCGGCTTTCCACGGAATATCTTGCCGAATCGCTGTAGATTCACAATGCGGCGTGTCGATACTCCGACAGTATCGTCTGCGGCCCCGACCCCTGATCCCCGACCCTACATACCAGCATGTGGTGTTCGAATTGCCAGCAAGATTTGCCGCGCACACCGGCCAGCGTTTCCGGACCCGGAGCTTGCAGTCGTTGTTTGGCGTCGGACGGAAGCGCGCTGCCTGATGCCGGGAATACCCGATCTGCGAATACGCATTGGATGCCCGGGCACTCGGTTGCCGACACCGGTTTGGAATTTGTGAACCCAAGCAAACCGGCCGCGGTCCGGTTGTTCGATGGCGACGACTGGTCGTTCGATAGCGAAGTTCGCCGCGCCCACAGACTTTCTTCACAAGGCTCGTCGACGACCGGATTGATCGACGGCACCGGCGATAGCTCTCGTCATGGCGTCGGACGTTCGGCGTCGATAAAGATGTCGGATTCGACCGATCGATGCGGCGCGCGACGTGATACGACGGCTAGTGGCGACAGCTACTTAAACGGGGACTGCGCAATCGATCCGTTCGACCACGAACTTGCTGCTCAAAACATTTTCGCGAGAATCGGAGCGTTGCTGACCGGTGCAGCAACATGGTTGGGCTGCGCGGCTTTTATCGGTGGGATGATCCTGCTAATACTATCATTCTTCGAAGGCCAAGCCGACTTTTGGAGCTATGGAGTGCCGCTGACCATGCTCGGGCAATTCATCCTGCTGGGTGTTATCGTGGTCAAGCTCAGCGGGCTGACTCGCACCAGCCGGATCGTCGCCAAGCGCGTGCAATTGGTCGATCTGCGACTGCGCAGCCTTAGCGAGTCGGCACTGCTGAATCGAAGCGTGTAAAGTGCTCTCTGAAACGGGCGATACCATCGCCGGCATCACACTGCGTTTGTGTATGCTGGACCCATGTCTGCTATGCCCAACACTTTGCGCAGCGCGGTCATGGCGATCTCGCCGAAGCTGCGCGGAGAGACCTGCCAAATCTGCGGATTCATCAGCTCGACCGACACCGCGCCGTCGTAGCCGATCTCGTTGAGCCGGGCGATCAACGGCGCGAACATAAAATCGCCGTCGCCCGGCAACACACGGTCACCGTCGGTCGCCAGCTCGCGCGCCGTGCCGGCCAAATCGCAAAGCTGCACATGAAACAGATTTTCGGCGGTCAGATACCCAAGATCCTCGGGCTTGCTCGGGCCGGTGTAATAGTGAAACATATCGACGCACAATCCGAGACTCGCGTGTCCGATATCGGTCAACAGCGAGGCGGCGGTTTGTAAATTGTTTGCGAGCTTGGCCGACGATTGAAACTCCAGTGCCACGCGCAGCCCGTACTTGGCCGCCGCAGCGGCCGCCTGCCGCAGCGATAGTTGCACCCGCTCGAAGTCTTGTTGATTAAGTGGTCCGACAATGTCGCCGGCCAGCACGATCGTTCGCACTTGGAGTTGCTTGAGCAGATCGAGCCGTTGTTCGAAATGCTCCCAACTCAGTCGGCGTGGTTCGCCCTGGCTGATGAGCAAGCCGCCTTGAAAACTGGCGACCGGCGCGGTCATTTCATGTTCGCCCAGCAATCGTTTCACATCGTCGATCGTATGCGATTCGAGATACGTTTCAAGTTTGCCGAGCCAAAGCTCGATCGACTTGCACTGCCCTGCCGCATAGTCGGCGATGTCTTGCTCGAAGGGAGCATTGAGCGTGCAGACTTGGGCGAGAGTCGGGAGCATGGAATTACGAACTACGAGGGACCAAACGAGAAGCATTTCACCACAGAGACACGGAGGCACTGAGATGAAAAAGCACGAGTTATAAATACGGACTGCTAATAAATTCCTCTCTCTCTGGGAGAGGCAGCGAGGTAACGAGCGGTGAGGGTTTGAAGCAGAGCTACGTCCTTGAGAGTCGAAAGTGCATCCAACAAAAAACTTGATTACTACACGAAGTGTTACTGTCGCGATTTGGCGCTGAACTAGAAATACCTCGAATCAAAAGCGGTATACAATTCACACCTCTGTGTCTCTGCATCTCCGTGGTGAAATGCCTTGGCGAAATCGCGATTGACGCTAAGCCAGTCGCTTGCGAATATCGTCGACCACGTCGTCGACCTTCACACGCCATTGTTCCAGCGAGTCGCGGTCGCGGACCGTGACCGTCTGGTCCTGCAGCGTCTGCCCATCGACCGTGATGCAGTACGGCGTGCCGGCTTCGTCCTGTCGGCGATACCGCCGACCGACCGCACCCTTCTCGTCGTAGAATGCCACCATGTGCTTTTTCAGCGCGCGATAAATATCCTGCGCGACCTCGGGCATGCCGTCCTTCTTGACCAGCGGAAACACGGCCGCTTTGATCGGCGCAATACGCGGATGAAACTTCATCGACACGCGCGATTGCAGCTCGCCCTTCTCGTCGGGCGCGGTGTCCTCGTGATAAGCCTCGCACAAAAACGCCAAGGTGCCGCGGTCGGCACCGGCCGATGGTTCGATGACGTGCGGTACGTAACGCTCGTTCGTCAGCTCGTCGCGATACGACAGGTCCTTGCCCGAGCCGCGGTGCTTGGGCTTGCCCTCGGCATTCAGTTCGACGGTCAGCGGCCGCGTGTTGGGGTCGAGCTTGCCTTCCATGTGGCTGCGCAGATCGAAGTCACCGCGATGCGCGATGCCTTCGAGTTCGCCGAATTCACCCGGCGGTAAAAACGGAAATGCGTATTCGATATCCGCGGTGCCGGTCGAGTAGTGACTTAGTTCGTCGGTGTGGTGCTCGCGCAATCGCAGCCGCTCGCTGGACAGGCCCAAGTCGGTGTACCACTTCATCCGCCGGTCGCGCCAGTACTGATACCACTGCTGCGATTGATTGGGGTGGCAGAAGAATTCGATCTCCATCTGTTCGAACTCGCGCGAGCGAAACGTGAAATTGCGCGGCGTGATTTCATTGCGAAAACTCTTGCCGATCTGCGCGATGCCGAACGGCAATCGCAGCCGCGAGCTATCGAGCACATTCTTGAAATTGACGAAAATTCCCTGGGCCGTTTCGGGCCGCAGAAAAGCCGCATCTTCGTCGGTGCCCATCGCGCCGACGATTGTTTTGAACATTAAGTTGAATTCGCGCGGCTCGGTCAGCGTGAACAGCGTCTTGGCATCGGGGCCGAGGACCTGCGCCCGCACCGCAGTTTGCTGGCCATTAAGATCGATCGTCTCGGGCAGCGCCGCCAGCGAGATCACTTCGCCGGTCCACTGCAGTTCTTCCGCGTTCTTACTGCGAAGATTGAAGAACTTCAGTGCGCGTTGTTGCAGGTCGGACGTCTCGTTGTCGATTTCGGCGGTGGTGCAAACGAAAATCTGTTGATCACCGCGCGTAACCCAACGCCCACGAACCTGGTCATGGCGGTAACGCTTGTTCGACTCACGACAATCGACCATGAAGTCATGAAACAAATCGTAATGCCCCGAGACCTTCCAGACCTGCGGGTGCATGATGATCGAGCAATCCAGGCCGGTCATCTCGTACGCTTCGGGCGCGCCGGCCGGCGTGCTCAGGTCATCGTGCGCAGTGACCATATCGCGCCACCAAGCGTCTTTGATGTTGCGCTTGAGCTCGACGCCCAAGGGGCCGTAATCCCAAAAGCCGTTGAGGCCGCCGTAGATTTCGCTGGATTGAAACAGAAATCCGCGGCGTTTGCAGAGCGAAACCAGCTTTTCCATACTTGAGGCTTAAGGCTTGAGGCTTGAGACTGGGGAATGCAGGGCTTTGACACTCGCTTGCGGCTTAGCCCTTTCAGCCCGCGGAGATCTGCGCCATCGCTTCATCCGGGATATTGAAGTTTGCCGAAACGCTTTGCACGTCGTCGTGATTGTCGAGCGCTTCCATCAGCTTCAATACTTTTCGCGCGGTATCCGCATCGTCAACGTCGATCGTGTTGGTCGGCAAACGTTGAATCTGGCTCGATTCCAGAATGATGTTGGCGGCTTTGAGCGCCTCGCCCACTTGACCATACACATCGGGCGAGCAAACCACCTCGAACTTGTCGCCATCGTGCTTCACATCGTCGGCACCGGCTTCCAACGCGATCTCCATCAGCTGATCTTCGGACATTTTATCGGCGGCGACGACGAACACACCTTTGCGTTCGAACAAATAGGCCACGCAACCGGTGCTGCCCAGTTTGCCGTCGTTCAATTCGAAGACTTTGCGAACCTCGGGCGCAGTGCGGTTGCGGTTATCGGTCATGATTTCGCAAAGTACCGCCACGCCGCCGGCACCGTAACCCTCGTACAACATTTCTTCGAGATTGCCGCCGTCGAGTTCGCCGATGCCGACTTTGATGGCGCGCTGAATATTTTCTTTGGGCATACTGACCGCTTTGGCGTCATCGATCGCGTAGCGCAGCCGCAGATTGGCGGCTGGGTCGCCGCCCCCGGTCTTGGCCGCCGCGATAATAAACTTGGAGAGCTTGCTCCAGAGCTTGCCACGTTTGTTATCGATGACCGCTTTCTTCCGCGAGATGTTCGCCCAGTGGGAATGACCTGCCATGCAACACCCGTCAAAGGTTGAAAGATTTCCTAAGTTATTCAACTAATTGTAGCCGACGTCGCCAGACGTTGGGCACGCTGCCGATACGGCGCGCCCAATCTCTGGCGAGATCGGCTACGTTTCGGAATGCTTCGCGTCACGCCCGACATGCCCACTCAGGGCAGTGGGCATAGCACCCGGCATTCGTTAAGGGGCTAATTTCTTTTTGGTTGCCGCTAACTTTTCTTGATCCAGCTCTTTTTCGAAGGCGCTTGCCGCCTGCTGCCAGGCTTCGACGGCCTTGTCGCGTTGATTGAGTTTGTGATAGATATCGCCCAAGTGATCGAACATCACGCCATCGGTCGCTTGTTCTTGTTTGTCGCGTTGCGCGACCGCTTGTAATTGCTCTTTCAAGGCATCATCGAACTTGCCCAAGCGATACAAGGCCCAGCCCAGGCTGTCGCGATAGGCTGAGTTTTCCGGCTCGGCTTCGACCGCGCGGCGAATCATCCGCTCAGCCCGGACTAGATGTTTGTTGGCATCCGCCCACAGGTAGCCCAGGTCATTGTGCGCGCCGATATCGTCGGGAAATTCGTCGAGTACCTGCTCGACCCATTCTTCGGCGTCGGACAAGCGATTTTGAAAAACGGCAATGTTCGACAGAATCAGCCGCGAGTCGTGCATCACGTCGCGCGTTTCGGACGACGCAAAATCGGTGTCGTACTTCTCGATCAATTTTTCGTACTGCTTGACGGCTTCGTCATAATGCTTGGCTTGGTAATGAATCCAAGCGATGCGACTCTCGAAACGCGGGCTGCCCGGTTTCTTTTCGACGGCTGCCCGCGCCGCAGCCAGCGCCGCATCGGTCTGCTTGTTCATCGCCTGCGCGCCGGCCAGGTAAAAATAGAAGGCCGGGTTGCTTTCGGGCAAGGCTTTCTCGTCGATGCCGCGTTGAAAGACCCGAACGGCATCGCCGTACTTTTCATTCAAAAACAATTGCAATCCCCAAACCAGCAGCACTTCCGCGTTCTCGGACGGCTTTGCCTTGATCGCCAGATCAAACAGTTTGCCTGCGGTTTCGAATTGTTTGGCCTCGGCGGCGACCATGCCGGCGGCGCGCAGTACGGAATGATTTTCGGGCTTGGCTTCGCCGAATTTTTCGATAGCGATCTCGGCCAGTTGTTTTACCTCAGCGGCGTCTTCGGCGAGCGACTTGACGGGCTTGGCGACAATTTCGAGCGAGCCGGATTTGCCGACCACGTCGCCTAGCAGCTTGGCCAATTCGGCATAGTCGCCCAATTCGCGGTAGACTTCGACCAATCGACGATAGGCTTGCGAAGTCGGCTGTTTCGACAAGGCGATATTGTAAAGTTTGGCAGATTCTTTAAGTTTTTTCAGCTTGCGATATTCCTCGGCCAACGCAAAATTTAACGGGATATTGGCTTGTTGGTCGGCCAACTGCTTTTCCAATCGTGTAACCAACTCGTCGGATTTCTTCTGCTTGTCGAGCAACTTAGACAGCAGTTCGTACGGCGCTGAGCCCTTGCCGGCTTCGCGGGTATCGAGATAAACCTGCAATTTTTGCAGTGCCTCGTCGGGCTTGTCGGATTTCGCCAATACCAATGCTTCGTTGTAGGCCTGAACCGCCTTATTGGGTGAAAACTTATCGAGCCTTGCGAACGCCGCGGCTGCATCGACCGGACGATCGCCTTCCAAGAACGCCGTGGCCATCAGCTCGTGCATCTCGCCCTTGTCGCCGACTATGGTTTTCAGTAATTGCGCGTTGAGGCCATAGTCGTCGGGCTGTTCGATCGCTTTGGCGACAAACTCGAACATGGCTGCGGAGCGATCGAATTTGCTCGACAAGAAATAGAGCCGGCCCATTTCGAGCCGCAACATTACCGCGGCTGAGCTTTTGTCGTCGGGCAATTCGAGTTGCCGAGCTTTCTCATACAGCGAAAGCGCATCGGCAATCGATCCCTGTTCGGTCAGCACCACGCCCAGGCGACGGAGCAGCACCGAATCACTGGCATCGAGCGAGGCCAGTTTCGTGGCGTAGCGAACCGCTTCTTCTTCACGGCTAAGGCTGAACGCCAGCGGAATGATCTCGCGCAGCGCGGCGGCCGATTTCGAGTCGTAGCGAAACGCCCGTTGATAGCGACGCAATGCGGCGGGCAAATCTTGACGCTGTTCGAGCATCCGCGCAGCCGAAAACAACGCCACCGCCGTGAGCCGATCTTCGTCCGCCTCGGAACGCGTTGTTGAGCGTTGTACGCTTTCCGCTCGCTCGCCGAGATCTTGCGCGCGGAGCGTGGGCGATGCATGACTTAGCAATATCGCGATGGTGATTGCGACAAGCCACAAGCGAAATGCAAACGGGCGACGTTGAGCGAATGTCATGGTAGAAATTTTGTAAGCAGTATCACTCGTTGGAAGCCTCACCGCCCACCGATCATCCTTCACCGAAGCATTCCTCGCTGCCTCTCCTAAAGTGAGAGGGGTCAATCTCCCCGTTCAGTCCGGTCGCACTTCAATAAAACGCCTTGCGGAGTGAGACGACTACACTTGCCGAGATGACTCCCGACCCCCTAGCGCGGTTTCTTTTTAGCGAGTTGCTTGGTTGCCGAATTCTTTTTTGATGAACCAGCCGACAATTTACCGACCAGCGGCTTTTTGGACGGCAGCACTTTTTTGTTCGGAACGGCCTTTTTGTCCGACGTGGTTTTTTTGTCGTTGGATTTGGCCGCCGCTCGATCGGGTCGCGTTTCGGGCTGCGG
>JAYTAU010000383.1:0-1464 GCA_043737375.1 Planctomycetia bacterium | reverse complement strand
GGCAAGACGGCCCGCGGATTACTCCGCTGGCTGACCCGATCGATTTCTCACATCGAGATTTTGCGCTGAACGTCCGATCGGCGCATCACGAGTTCGGGCCGACGTATTTTTATTATACCTACGATCGCGGTCGCTCTTGGAAAGGCCCCCACCCGATTCCGGACTTCGATTGGTACACCCTGGCGGCGCGAACCGATTATCTGGTCAATGGCAAGCACGATTGCTCGATATTCGTCAGCCCGAACAAGCGCGAGTCGAACGAAGACGGGCAAGAGGTCTGGATGTTGCGCACAACCGACGGCGGACAAACGTGGAAACCGGTTGCTAGGGCTAGTCGCGCCGTCGAGCCGAAGGGAGGCGACAAGGCGAATTTCGCGATCCAGCCATCGTCGGCCCGAATCTCCTCGATGGAAATTCTCACGATCAGTCGGAATGCGGACGGCGGAACCAATGCTTTTAGCAACACGCTCGGACGCAACTGGCTCGAAGCGTGGGCCTCGACCGACGCTGGAAAGACTTGGTCGAAACGCTCCGAGATCGACGTCAACAACACGTCAACGCCTCCTGCGTTAACGCGTTTAAGCGACGGTCGTTTGGTTGTGACGTACGGGTACCGTGCCGCACCCTATGGCATTCGCGCCCGCGTGAGCGGAGACAATGCTAAAAGTTGGAGCGACGAGATTGTGTTGCGTAAGGATGGTGGCAATCCTGATCTGGGATACACCCGCAATGTCGTGCGAACCGATGGCAACCTGGTTACCGCATATTACTACAACACCGATCCGAACAAAGCGCGAACGATCCAAGCGACGATTTGGAACGCCGGCAATGTTGCTCGTTCGGTCAACAAATAGCATTTTGGCGACATCGATGCTTGAGAATTCTTCGTCGTGAGTACCGTTCGAAATATGTACCCACTTCCCCGACACAAGATACTTTCTGAACAGGAATAGGAATGCACATGGCTTTCAATCGACGCAATTTTTTGCAGGCGGCTTCGGCTGGCATTGCACTGACCGGCATCGGCACGGCTCGGGCTGCGGCAGCCCAATCTGAAGTTCGTGTCGGATTGATCGGTTGCGGGGTTCAGGGCAAGGCTCACGCCGAAAATCTCCGCAATCAGCGAAACGCCAAACTCGTCGCCGTGTGCGACGTTGATCAACGCCGGATGAGCGATGTGGGCAAAATCGGCTCGCCGGAAAAACACCACCGCGACTTGCGCAGGATTTTGGACGATCGCGACATCGACGCGGTGATCATTGTCACGCCCGATCATTGGCACACTCCGGCCGCGCTCATGGCGCTTGAAGCGGGCAAGCATGTTTACGTCGAGAAACCGTGTTCTCAGAATTTGCTCGAAGGCCGTTGGTTGGCGGATAAAGCCCTGGCTAGCAAGCTTTGTGTCCAACACGGCACGCATTCGCGCAGCGCCGAGAGCGTTCAAGAACTTGTCTCGATGCTTCG
>JAYTAU010000382.1:0-3930 GCA_043737375.1 Planctomycetia bacterium | reverse complement strand
GATGTTCCCGCGCACCGCGCCAAAGCTGTTTCGAATTGAGCGACGGCCGGACCGGTCGTCAGGAAATCGCCCGAAAGAATTTCGACGACGCTGGTGATGTCCTTCTCGTCGATCCATTGTTTTCCGTAAGGTAGTAGCTGCTTTCGGACAGGCGTCCCGCCATGAATTGCCAATTTAGAACGGTTAGTGATCATGTCGGACAGAAGGAGTCCTTACCTTGGTTCGGCCAATCCGGCATGCTCAGGGTGCACTTGCCGAATCAATTCATGCAATTGGACCACCGACAGCCAATCGGCGTTACTATCGCTACTGTAACGGAATCCATCGGGCAATGCTTGGCCGACTGCTCGCTGCTGACTGGTCCACCAGGGATGAGTCGGCTCAACCACAAACATGTCTTCCAATTCGACGGTATGTCGGGCTTCATCCTCGGACACTAAGACCTCGTGTAGCTTTTCGCCGGGGCGAATACCAATCAAGTTAATTTCACAGTCGGGCGCAAGCGATTTGGCAAGGTCTAGCATGTTCATGCTTGGAATTTTTGGCACAAAAACTTCGCCGCCTTGCATTCGTTCGATGCAGCGGATCACGAACCGAACCCCCTGTTCAAGTGTAATCCAGAAGCGGGTCATACGCGCATCGGTGACAGTCACTTTGCCGGTGCGTCGTTGTTCGATAAACAACGGTACGACGCTCCCACGGCTGCCAACTACGTTGCCATAGCGAACGCACGAGAACCTAGCGCCATCTGAACCGCTGTACGAATTGCTCTGCACAAACAGCTTTTCAGAACAAAGCTTTGTGGCGCCGTAAAGATTTATCGGATTGACGGCTTTGTCGGTGCTAAGTGCAAGGACTCGTTCGACCCCACAATCGAGCGCCGCGTCGATTACATTCCGCGCCCCGTCAATATTGGTCAAAATAGCTTCGATGGGGTTATATTCGCAGGCAGGCACTTGTTTTAAAGCCGCCGCGTGAACGACGACATCGACCCCGTGCATAGCACGCTTCAATCGGGCTGCGTCGCGAACGTCGCCAATAAAGTATCTCAGCGACGAATCGTGAAACCCTGCTAGCCGCATCTCGTGCTGCTTCAGTTCGTCGCGACTGAATACGATTACTTTTTTCGGACGATATTCATCGAGCAAGATCCGAATAAACTTTTGACCGAAGGAGCCGGTGCCGCCGGTTACCAATACTACCGACTCTGACCAGTTCAAATTTATAACTCCTGTCGAAGTGGCCCTTGCACCCGACGATGAGATCCGTCGGGCAGGGTCCAAGAATATGGCACAACCATGGAAGCTGAGTTCCAGGCCAGCGCATCGGCTGCTGGGCCATGAAGTCCAGCTTTGGACAACGAACCTAAGACGTGAAATGCGCATGCTTCCTGCGAGCGCAGCAAGATTGACGTGCCATCGGAACCGCGCGCGCCGACTCGCACGGTATAGGTTTGCGGCAGCAGCGGTAGACTATCGAACCGGCAGGAGATGCTTTGGTATCCGTCAATTGAATCGGGGCAACAGCCATCAAGCAGCATGTTTGCGCCCGCCAAGGAACCGTGTGGTCCTACGATGCCGATCCAAAAATGAGGACGTTTAAATTGTCCGATCGCCGTAAAGTGCAGTTCGAAGGTGATCGCGTCACCCGGCGAGAAACGATTGGTTTGCGCGCCGTCATCGTTCTTCATCAAGATTCGGTTCAGAATTACATCCGACTTGGCTGAGTCCGACGCGTTGGGAGTCGATTCGGGCACCCAAGTATTTTCCATGTATTTTACGATGACGTCGTCGGCCACACCCCAATCGCTGACCTGACCCCTTTGAACGAGAGCCGCCGTTTTGCATAAGCCGCGAATCGCGGACATGTTATGACTCACAAACAACACCGTTCGTCCAGTGCGGGAGACGTCGCCCATCTTGCCAAGGCACTTTTTCTGAAAGGCCGCGTCGCCGACGGCCAGCACTTCATCGACGATCAATATCTCGGGGTCGAGATGCGCCGCGACGGCAAACGCCAAGCGCATATACATGCCCGACGAGTAGTGCTTGACCGGCGTATCGATAAACTCGGCGACCTCGGCGAAGTCGACGATCTCGTCAAATTTGTCACGAATTTCGCGGCGGCTCATTCGCAGCACCGCGCCGTTGAGAAAAATGTTCTCGCGACCCGTCAGTTCGGGATGAAAGCCGGTGCCGACCTCTAGCAGACTGCCGACTCGACCATAAATATGCGCGCGGCCGGAAGTCGGGGCAGTGATTTTCGACAGGATTTTCAGCAGAGTGCTTTTGCCGGCACCGTTGCGGCCGATGACGCCGATAACTTCGCCATGTTTGACTTCGAACGAAACATCTTTTAACGCCCAAAAGTCGTTGCTGGCCGGCTCGGTGGCTGCCAGCGAACTGTTTCTGCTTGACGCACTGCCCGACGTTGCAATATTTCCTGCCGCGGCGGCATTTCCCGACACGGCCACATTTCCCGACACGGCCATATTGCCGGCAGTCCGGCTGCCGCCCAGCCACCGGCGCACATGCCGGCCGAGGCCCGACGAAGCCGTGTGCTTCGAGTAGCGTTTGCTCAGGTTTTCGACACGAATGGCAACGTCGCTCATCAAATAATTCAGCCAGGCCTTAAAGCGAGTCAGCTACGGTTTGTTCGACGCTACGGAAAAAGTACAGGCCGCTCACCAGCAGCGCGGCAACCGATGCCAGCGAAATGGTGATCGCTTCGACCGGAGCCCCACGACTGCCCAGCATTGCCCAGCGGAACCCTTCGATGACACCGACCATCGGATTGAGGCTATACAGCCAGATCCACTGCGGCGGGATCAGTGTGTTGGCGTCATAGATCACCGGGCTGACATAAAACCAAACTTGCACCAGAACCGGCATCGTGAACCTTAAATCGCGATGCCGCACGCTCAACGCAGAAACCCATAGGCCGATGCCCAAAGCCGTAGCGGCGGCCAACAGCAACAACGCCGGCAAAGCGATTACGGTCCAAACCGGCAGCGTGCCAAAATACAAAAACATGCCCATCAGCACGACAAAGCCGATTGCAAAGTCGACCGAGGCCGCGATCGCGGGCACCAACGGAAAAATCAAGCGAGGACAGTAGACTTTGCTCAACAACGCTTGATTGGCAGCCAAACTGTCTGACGACTGCAACAGCACACTCGCAAAAAACTGCCAGGGCAACAACGCGCAAAACAGCGACAACGCGTAGGGTATGCCTGTCGAGGTCGGTTTGGTGCCTAACAAGCTGAAAAACACGGTGAAGACCAACATCAGCGAGAGGGGCTGGAAGACCGCCCACGCAATGCCCAAGCGAGTCTGCCGGTAGCGGGCTTTAATATCGCGAAGCGCCAGGATGATCAGCAGATCGCGGTAGGACCAAAGTTCGCGTAAGTCGAGCCCGCGCCAAGCCCGTGGGGCCTCGATGAGCGTATAGTGCTCAACGAGCTGAGTTCGACTTGCGGTTTTAAGGCTATCGCGATCGGCAGTTTCACCGACGATCGACTCTACCTCGTGATCCTGAGCCTGCAACAACGTCATTCTCTTAGCTGAGATCACCGGATGTAACGACATGTCGATTCGACATGAATTTTATCGCGTATTCGAGAAACGTGACATTTACGCGCGGACTCCGTCCCCGTGGGTTACAAACCCTACATTTTCTGCATTTGTGTATAACGGACCCCGCCCGACGACGTTTGCGCGAAGTTAGCGCGATCGCTCCAAAAATCAGCCGAGGCATTCGTATCCATGCGGTCTGTAAGCAAAAGCATCTTATCGGCCAATGGTGAGCGGCGCATGGCGAATATGTGAGGGATTTGTGAGGCCCAGCAATCGCTAGCATTCGCGCTGCGTAACACGAACTGCAGAAATATTTAAGCTGCTCAGAGGTTTGCTGCCACCTGGGCGTTGCTAA
>JAYTAU010000381.1:0-3933 GCA_043737375.1 Planctomycetia bacterium | reverse complement strand
ACGGCAACCGCAGGTCGCGGTTGCACGGCGACTGGACCGCGGGCAACCGGAGCCCAACACATTCCACCACCACAGCACGACGACATCACAAGGGTCAGCATCGCGGCAACATTCAACATGGTTCAACTCCTTTGAAAAAGTGGGGCAAGAAAATCGATTCCGCCCGGGATAAAGCACGCCACGTGCCGCTGATATAGATAATCATTAAGTCCTTTCGTCGCATTGATTTACACGTTTTCGTGGTTCTTCGTTGGCTAACAGAAATTGTGGTAGGTTATCATGGAGTGACACTCCTCCTGTCGTTTTTTAGTAAGCCATGTTATTCACACCCACGGAACGTGCATTTGCCGATTTGGTACGTCGCTTGGCGTATGCCAACCCATTCGACAATGACGAACAAGCGACCGTCCGCCGAGAATTGCTGGTCATCAATCTGGGTCTGGCCGACGAGGAGCGACGACGACCGACTGTTGCCACTGCCCCCGACTCGTTTGAGGATGTTTTTGCCCGCCGGATCGAGGCGTTGCTGATCAAGCTGCTCGCACGCATCGAAGCCGGCACTGCCAAGTCAATCGCCGTTCGTACTGACCAACGAAAACTTGCCGTTCGCGAATCGCAACTTGGCACAATTGGACCTGATGAAATCGAGCGCTATGAGGATCTGATTATCACCGTGTTGCACTTGCGGCACTTCGCGCCGTTTGATGTGCATCGCGCCGCGAACGGCGTGTCCCCCGCCGAGGCCGGAAAGCAGCTCGCCATCAAATTTCGACAATTCCGCGAAGACTTCGCTCGCTGGACACGCGTTCCGTTCGCGCTGGGGACGTTCTTAACCGGCGCCGAGCATGCCTTTGCGATTTACTTTCAGTACCGATTGGCGTTTGGACTGTTGCAGGACTTGATTCACGGCGAGTCGCGCCCGGTCGCGCGGCTGAGGGCCGCGACATGGCATTCGATTTTTCCGCGCGAGCTGCGGCTGTATGGTGTTTTGCTGTTCGAGCGGATGCACGACGTGACCACGTTGATCCTCGGCCCGTCGGGTACAGGCAAAGAATTGGTCGCAACCGCGATCGGGCTGGCGCGATTTGTCCCGTTCGACTCGAAGCGCGAGCGTTTCGTTGAGCCCTTTGCCAACGCATTTCATCCGATCAATCTGTCGGCGATGCCGCGCGACTTGATCGAGTCGGAAATGTTTGGGCACAGCGCGGGCGCGTTCACCGGCGCGACTAAGGACCGCGAAGGCTGGTTTGAGAAGTGCAAGCGTGGGCACACGGTTTTTCTCGACGAGATTGGTGAGTTGGCCGAGTCGGTGCAAGTGCGGTTGCTTCGCGTGCTGCAGAATCGCGAGTTCTATCGTGTTGGCGATACCGAGCCTCGACGGTTCGAGGGGCGCGTGATTGCCGCCACAAATCGCGACCTAGCCGTACAGATCGCGGATAATCGATTTCGGGAGGACTTGTATTTTCGGCTCTGCTCGGACATGATTCGCACGCCCACGCTGCGCGAGCAACTGGACGATTCGCCCGATGAATTGCCGGCATTGGTGTCGCATGTCGCGGCCCGTTGCCTGGGAGATAAAGCCGCCTTGGAATATGTGGCGACCTATACCGAACGGTTGACGCAATCGACCCTGGCTTGGATCGAAAGCTCGGCGGAGATGGGACCGGCGTACGCCTGGCCGGGCAACTTTCGTGAGCTCGAACAATGTGTCCGCAGCATGATGGTTCGCGGCGAGTACCGACCGCCGGCGCGGTATCAACGTCCGTTGTCAAATCCGCATGCGGGTTCGCATGTCACTTCGCCATCGTATCTAGATCGATTCATCGAAGATATCCGTGGCGGTCGGTTGGGCTTCGAAGAACTGCTGGTGCGGTACTGCTCGCTCGTGCATTCTCGAACGGGAAACGTGGCCGAGACCGCGCGACGATTGAATAAACACCGCGTGACGGTCCAGGGCCGAATCGAGCAAGAATGGGTCGAGCGCTTTCGAGAGTGATTAGGGGCGAACGAAAAACAACTTTCCGATATTTCGGACGCTCACCCCACCCTCTCCCCGTGGGAAAGGATTTTGTGAGGAAGTTATTTTTCGTCCGCCCCTTAGGTGTATTAAGAAGCTATCCGATTGCTCAGCACTTCGGCTGAGAGAAGCTGTACGCGCGTGTATTGCTCATAGCTTTACGTACCCTCGGGCAGCGGCACAGCCGCTTCGCCGAACAACAAGTAACCTCGTCCGAATAGCGCGCGAAAAAACGAATTCGTCGCTCCGACGGCACTGAGCGACGCCCGGCCGAAGACCCAATCGGGCGTTGCCCAACCAAACGTCAACAGCGAATTGGTGCTGCCCTCGGCCCGCGCAAACCAAAATGCGTAGTTGCCGAAATCATAAGCCCGCCATGTGCCGTTGAATTCTTCGGCGTCGATCGTGGCCTGTAGATCGCCGTTGCTGCTGGTTCCATTTTCCGCACCGGCCGCGAAGATAAATGTCCCATCGAGCGTGGACGTTCGGCGATACAGGGTAACGTCATACAGTTGCGACACCTCGGGTGAGACCGGACCAGGGCCGGAATCTTGTGCGAAAGCCAGCGAAAACCCGAACGTCAGCACGGCAATCAGCGGAATTGTGCGAAACATCGGCAGTCCCTCCTGTTGCGGTTGATAAATTGAGAACGAACCTGCATTTAACCCCGCCGGGCAGAAACGGGTACCGGTATTTTCCGTTATTGTTTTCATGCAAACAGTGCTAGTGGGGCATACTAGCAAATGCAGTCTTGCGGCCTGCTGTGGCGTTGTCAATCGAGATGCTGCATACTGTGTAGCCTATCCAAATATACGCTTTCTTGTCGGATTGGAAACGAACGATGCTGTCCTGTAATTTTAATCGCAAGTCGTTTTTTGCGGCCGTCGCCTTAACGCTCTCGGTGATTGCGACCTCAGCCGAATACTCCGCGGCTCAATCGGGAGCGCCGCTCAAGCCGCCCCTAGCACCGCTGCCGCGCGACCCAGCGATGTGGATCAATTCGCCGCCGATCAAGCCCGAAGCGCTCGAAGGCAAAGCGGCGTTCATCTGGTTCTATGAAGAGCAGTGCCCCAGGTGTGCCGCAAAGTGGCCCGAGCTGATCGCGATCTCGAAAAAGTTCGAAGGCAAGCCGATCGTGTTCATCGCCGTGAATTCGGGCAACTCGCGGCTTGTCGTCGAACAGTACATTCGCCAAAAAGGGGTCACGTGGCCGGTCATCGTCGATCCGACGCGCGAAGTCGAGAAGGCATTCGAAGTCCGTGATATCTCGCTGCAAAATATCATGCAAGTCAAGGTCGTCTATGCCAACGGTCGCATCGACTCGGGCGATTGGAACGACCTGGCTGCAACCGCGGATAAGGCATTGGCCGGCGCGAAGTGGAACATCGAACCTGGTACCGTGCCCGCGGCGTTGCGGCCGGCGTGGTCGGCCATCGAATTCGGAGACTACGCTGCCGGAGCGACGTTGGTTAAGAAAGGTCTGACCGCCGGAAAGCCCGAGATCAAAGCCGCCGCCGAAAAGCTCAACGAGTACGTCGCCGCGAAAATTATTGCCGAAGTGGCTCAGGCCGGTCAGGAAGTCGGACCCTGGGCCGGCTACCAAGGTTATCAACGCGTCAGCGAACGCTTTGCCGGCTACGAGCTACCGCCCGAGGTCAACGAGAAAGTCAAACAACTCTCGGCCGACGAACAAGTGAAGAAGCAACTGGCCGCGCAGAAACTGCTGGCAACCATCAAGAAGGCTCTGGCGTCGCAAAGTCCCACCGGTCGCAAAGGCGCGTTGGGACGGCTCAAGAAATTCAGCGCGGACCACGCGGGCACCGACGCGGCGACCGAAGCCCAATCGCTGCTGCAACAGCTAGGGGCGCAGCAGTGAGGCTGGAGGCTGGGGCTGGAGGCTTGAGACTGGAGGCTGG
>JAYTAU010000380.1:0-1476 GCA_043737375.1 Planctomycetia bacterium | reverse complement strand
TGCGCTACGCAGTCCAACTCCCCGGCGGAACCAGTAAACTCAAGGGGACATTTCTATCGGTCAGAAACAGAGGACATTTCTAATGGTTTACAACACCGTCCTTACGCACTTGGTCTGGCCGCTCGAATCATCCGCAGTTAAGCTGATAGCAGCCGATTATTTCATGATCGACTTTGTTTACAGGCCCAACTCCAACCCTTTCATTTTTTAACTAATCGACATGCGGTCCGCTTCGCACAATAACGCTCAATATAAACAACAGGCCGCCGAGTACGCGGTGCAACTCGTCAAACCGGGCATGGTCATCGGGCTAGGCACCGGCAGCACCGCGCTGTTCGCCATTCGCAAAATCGGCGAACTGTTGACCGCGGGCACTTTGACTGACATTCGCGGGTATCCCACCTCAAAAGCTTCAGAGGCAGAAGCCCGCCGGCTCAACATTCCAATTGTCGATCTTGAGAACCCGCCCGAAACCGATCTGACGATCGACGGGGCCGACGAGGTCGATCCGCAAGGTAATCTGATCAAAGGCGGCGGCGGCGCGCTATTGCGAGAAAAAATTGTTGCCCAGTCCAGCCGCCGCGAGGTGATCGTGGTCGACGAAAGCAAACTATCGACTCAATTAGGAGCTTTTCAACCCGTGCCGGTCGAAGTCATTCCGTTCGGTTGGAAGGCGCAAATGCGTTATCTGGAATCGTTGGGAGCGTTGGTCTCGGTTCGTCAGAACCCCGACGGCAAACCGTTTTGGAGCGATGAGAACCACTTGATCCTCGACTGCGCGTTCGGACCGCTCGGGCATCCGCAACAACTGGCTGCCGAACTTTCGAACCGCGCGGGCATTGTCGAGCATGGGCTGTTCCTCGGGCTGTGTACCGACCTGGTCATTGCCGGCAAGGACGGCGTACGTCATGTCACGTGTCAAACGTAGCAGAACTGGGGAAATTAGTATGGGGAATGGGGAATGATTGAGATCGCGCCATCGATACTGTCCGCTGACTTCGGCCATTTGGCCGAGCAAGTGACCGCAGCGCTCGATTGGGGCGCCCGGCGAATTCATGTCGACGTGATGGACGGTCGTTTCGTGCCGAATATCAGCATCGGCCCGCTGGTGGCCGAAGCGATTGCGCCGCTGTTGAGAGCACGCAAGGCGTTCATGGAAGTACATTTGATGATTGTCGAACCCGAGCGGTACTTGGCCGACTTCGCCCGGGCGGGTGCCGACATGCTGCAGGTGCATGTCGAAACCTGCCCGCATCTGCACCGCACTATTCAACAGATCAAAGAGTTGGGTGTGGCCGCCGGTGTTGTCATCAATCCGGCCACTTCGCTGTCGGCCCTTGATGAGATATTGCCTGACGTCGATCAGGTATTGCTGATGACGGTCAACCCCGGCTTTGGCGGGCAGAAATTTATCGAGGGGAGTCTGGCCAAGATTCAACGCCTGGCCGAGATGCTGAAGCAGCGCGGCTTGTCACA
>JAYTAU010000379.1:0-9701 GCA_043737375.1 Planctomycetia bacterium | reverse complement strand
TTGTCGGGCACGTTGGCCTTGCCCTTATTCAAGAGCTTGATCTGCACGCCGGCTGCATCGGTCTTGACCTCACTCGTCTCGGCGAGATTCAATCCGCGTAGCGTCAGCTTTTGCGTCTCGCCGGGGGAGAGCCCCAGCGGCAACGCAAGCTTGACTTTGGGCATGGCTTTCTTCTCGTCGGGTTTCTTATCCTGAGCCAACGCGATCGACGACATGGCGAAGCACAGCACAACGGTACAAATCCATCGCATGGCAGACAGCTTCCGATTTCCGGGACAGAGTGAACGAATACCGCGGTGACGAAAAGAATGAACGCGAATGGACGCGAATCGGAATTGCTGATTCGCGTTCATACGCGTTTATTTGCGGCCGTTCAATGAACTGCCACAACGGCCAACATTTTCCTAGCAAGCTCAACTTTTACTGATTTGCAATCCTAAGCGAACCGCACCCTCACCGACGCGTTCCTCGCTGCCTCTCCCAGAGGGAGAGGGGTTGTGTTACGGCTTCTAAAATTGTTGCTATTCATCTCGTAACCAGTTCATCCAAATTCAACAACACGTTGGCAACCACGGTCCAAGCGGCCAGCTCGGCCATGTCGTCTTCGGGCTTTGCTTGGTCCGCTTGATTTGCCTGCGGCGATTTGCTTTTCGCGCTGCCCGCGATCGCTTCGGCCGATTTCAAGTCTTTGCGAAATGCCTCCAGCTCGCGTTGGTACAAGCTCGTCAGCCGTTTAAGTTCGTCCGATTGCGGAGCCCGGCTCACTGCCAAGCGAAAGCCGCGCGTCACGCGCGCTGCGTCGCCTTGTGCTTTATCGGCTTGTACTTCGCTCACCATCCGCCGCGCCAATGCCTGCGCCGCCTCGACGTACACGGGGTCGTTGAGCATCGTCAGTGCTTGCAGCGGCGTGTTGGTTCGCGGTCGGCGGACCACGCAAAACTCGCGGCTGGGTGCATCGAACGTACTGAACGACGGGTAAGGGCTTGTCCGTTTCCAAAACGTGTACAACCCCCGGCGATACTTGTCGCCGCCGCCGCTGGTCGCCCATTTGTCGCCGCTGTAAGGAGAATTCCAGAGTCCCTCGGGTTGCGGAGGCATGACGCTCGGCCCGCCGATTTTACGGTCGAGCAGGCCCGCGACGGCCAGCGCCTGATCGCGAACCAACTCGGCTTCGAGCCGTACGCGGGGTCCCCGCGCCAGCAGGCGATTGTAAGGGTCGCGCGCGAGCAGATCGTCGTCGACCGTGGACGATTGTCGATACGTCGCACTGGTCACGATCAACCGGTGCATGCGCTTCGTACTCCAACCTTGCGCGATGAATTCGGTGGCCAGCCAATCGAGCAGTTCGGGATGGCTGGGCCGCTCGCCACGGATGCCAAAATCTTCGCTGGTCAGTACCAACCCGTTGCCGAAGAATTGCTCCCACAGGCGATTGACCGCCACGCGGGCCGTGAGCGGATTGGACGGGTCGACCAACCAACGGGCCAGCGCCAAGCGATTAGCCGGCTCGCCGTCCTTCAGCGTCAAACGGTTCAGCGCCGCCGGCACGCCCGGCTCGACTTGATCGCCGGGTGCCAAAAAATTGCCGCGGATATGCAGGTGGGTTTCGCGCGGCTTGGGCAAGTCTCGCATGACCAGTGTTTGCGATACTTGATCGCTGAGTTTTTTCTTAGCTTCGGCGATCGCATCGCGCGCGGCCTTTAGTTCAGCGGATTTGGTCGGCACCGCTTCCAGCTTGGCAATCTCATCGAGCGCAGCCTGCTGCTCGGGCGTCGGCAACGCTAACTTCTCGTTCTCTCCCGTACTGCTGTCGGCGTTGCTGTTGAAGAACGCCAGCAGTTGGAAATATTCCTTTTGCGTGAACGGATCGTACTTGTGCGTGTGGCACTGCGCGCAGGCCAAGGTTGTTCCTAGCCAGACCGTGGCTGTGGTGTTGACGCGGTCGACGACGGCGGCGACGCGATATTCCTCGGCGTCGACGCCCCCTTCGGTATTGATCATCGTATTGCGATGAAAACCCGTGGCGATGCGTTGCTCGCGCGTCGGTTGCGGCAATAGATCGCCGGCCAATTGTTCGATGGTGAATTGATCGAACGGCAGATCGGCATTGAGCGCGTTGATCACCCAATCGCGATACGGCCAGATGGTCCGGCGCGGGTCTTTCTCGTAGCCATGCGTGTCGGCATATCGTGCCAAGTCGAGCCAAGGGCGCGCCCAACGCTCGCCATAATGCGGCGAGGCCAGCAAGCGATCGACTGCACGATCGTATGCGTCGGCGCTCTGGTCTTGCACAAACGTTTCAAGTTCGCTGAGCGTCGGCGGCAGCCCGATCAAATCGAGCGACACGCGCCGCAGCAGCCGCGCGCGATCGAGTGTGGGCGATGGTGTCAGCCCTTCCTTTTGCAGCCGCGCGAAGATGAACTGGTCGATCGCGTTCTTGGGCCAGTCGGCGGGAAGCAATTTTCCATCCTTGATCGCCGGAGGTTCGACGCGCACGGGCTTTTGATAAGCCCAATGCGACGCGCTGCCGGTGTTGGCACCCTCGGGCCAATCGGCGCCGGTGTCGATCCACGCGCGAATCAGTCCGATTTGTTCGGCGTTCAGCGATTGACCTTCGCCTTTGGGGGGCATCTGTAGATCCGGCTCCAACCCCGCGATCAGCCGCACCAGCCGGCTTTTGCCGCTCTTGCCGACGACGATGGCCGGGCCGTTGTCACCGCCGGCCAGGGCCGTTTTGCGGCTTTGCAGACTGAGGCCCGATTCTTGCTTTTCGAACCCGTGGCAATTGGTACAACGTGCGAGCAATGGTTGCACGTCGCGCACGAAGTCGATTTTTGTCGAAGCGGCGGGAGGAAGTTCGGCGGCCGGTTTGTCGGATGTCGTTTTTGCCGCGGTTTCGTCGCCGCGCAGTGCAACGCTCGATACGACCACGCCCACGACAGCGATACACGCGGTGATCAGACCGGTGACGGCAGACGACAAAATTTTACGATCGGCTTCGATCATCATCGCAGTCCATAAAGAGCTTCGCTGTGGATCCCGTGGGCGAAGCTCCGAGTATACCATCGCCACGATCGCGAAACTTGGCGCTAGAAAGCGTATTTTGCTGTCGCAAAACACGGGCTCCCACGTTGGACCACGCAGCGCCACTATTACCCGTTGGCGGCTTTGAGTTCGGCCAAGTGTTGGGCTGTGCCCACCAGGCGGTCCCAATGCTCGACGATGTACTCGGGCGGGCCGCCGATCTGCGCGACGACCTGCGCGACTTGTTCGGTGGGGACCATTTCGATCGCGTTCCAGGGGCAAACCGTCAACTCGTAGGGATTGGTCTTTTTGCCTGGAATATGGACGCAAACCTCGCAGCCGACACAACGTTCGAGATCGATCTGGCAGAAGCTCTGCAAACTACCAAGGCTGCTGTATTGCTGAATTTTGAAGATGCAATCGACCGGACAGACTTCGAGACAAGCCTCACAGCCGGTGCAGTTGTCGGCGTTGATGACGGCCAGCTCTTTGGGGAGCTTTTTGCGGGGACCAGCTTTAGCCATGCGAGAGCAAACCCTATGGGATATTGGCAGCCGTGAATTTTTTCACGAACTAAGCGGTGAGACAAGGAGCCGTGATATCGATTTCGATTATAGAGAAAATCGGACGAGAGTCCAACACGGCTCCAGCGAAAAGCCTGAATCTCTTGGCGAGCCAGGTTTGTCACCGACGCAGAGAAAGGCAAAAATTAGCCGCGAATGGATACAAATGGACGCAAATGAGGAATATTTATCACCACGGAGTCACGGAGACGCAGAGGATCTATATCTTGAATTAGACTGCAAACGCTCAGTCAAATTAGGATTGAGTGAGGGAGGTAATGGGTTTGTTATTTATTCTCCGCGGCTCCGTGGTAATTGATTCCTCTGTGCCCTATGTGTTCTCTGTGGCTAACAGGAACTAAAACCGGCGGCGCGTGCCGTTGGGGCGAGCCGACGCATCGGCCGGCAAGCTCGGCTCTAATAACGAGTCGATCAGCGCCTCGGTATCGTCGCTGATTCGCATCAGCCGGCTTTGCCAGACCGATCGTAACGGACCGACAGCATCGAATTGTTCCGGGCGCCAGCACGACAGAATGCTTTCACCAATCCGCCGGTTCAAATCTCGGTTGGGGCTGGGCAGCCGGTCGGCAATGTTTAGATCGCGATGAAACGCGGCGCGAAGACTGGCCAATAGCAACGACCAGCGCATGCGCGAGACGTCTGGCGATTCACCCAATCGCTGATTGACCGCAAAGTCGTCCAGCCGATCGGGATCATGCGAGAAGTCATGCATGTCGGCCAGCGGCAACAGTTGAGCCAGCAACAGATCGGTCCAACGTTCGCTCGTTCGTCGCAGTCGATCCAGCCCAACCAATTCACTGAGCCACACACTACGGGTGCCGCTGATGAGTTTGAGCGCGCGGTTGCGGGCTTCCATTTGCCCGGCGAGCACGCTGCGCCCGATCGGCTCGGCTTCGGTGCTGCCTTGCGAACGATCGACGGCAGCCAGCACGCCGGTCCAAACCCGCGCAAGTAATTCGCCGGTGAGAATCTCTTCGATCAACGACGCGAACTGCCGCCGATTGTCACCGCCGACTTCGACGATTCCGACGCGCGAGTCTTTTAGTCGCATCAGTTCGAGGCCCCAGCGATCGAGCCGACACTTCGACGCGCTCCAGTATTCTTCTAGCGCACGCTCGGGCAACGGCTTTCCGGTATGAATGAACAGCCCCGCCTGCGAGGCCACGAGTCCAGCGAGATCGACCAGTTCGACGGCGTGCATGCGGCTCCGTAGGAAATTGGACTGCGTAAACGATGAGGAGCAACCAAGATTGCCGACCATGCAGTTGAAATGCCGTAAGTGGAATACGAAGCAGGCTGAGCCGTGATCCGCAGCGGCAAAGTCAAGGCCGCTGCAAGGCTTAGGCAATCGATGCGACGAGTCGAACGGAACCAAGGTTCGCCGCGCACATGCCCGCCGCAGTTGCTCGAACGCAACAAGCGACCTGCTGCGTGTTGTCTAAACGCAACATCCTTGGATAGGAAAATGAGGTCCGGGGTGCCGTCTGAGCAAGCAGGCTGACGGCGTCGGGCAGGTGCATTGATTAAGCGCGCGCACCGCGTTAAAGTCATAGACTCTCGACAGACTCTCCAAGGCGACTGACTCGAATGGGCGGTGTGGCTGTAATCCCTGATCTGGCAAATGCCGCGGTTGTCGTTCGGGCGGTCGACGGCCGCAAACAGCGCAACGATTTTCTGCAGCTACCTTGGACGTTGTACGAGGGCGATCCCAATTGGGTGCCGCCGCTGGTCAGTCAGCAACGCGAATTGCTGAATTATAAACGGCACGCTTTCTACGAAGATGCCGAAATCGCGACGTTCGTCGCTTATCGAACGCGACCGGATACCAAAACCGACGAACCGGTGGGGCGGATCGCGGCCATCGTCAACAACGCCCACAATCGCCGCTTCGGCGAGCGTCGCGGCTTTTTCGGTTTTTTCGAATCGATCGACGATCAGGCCGTCGCCGATGCCTTGTTCGAAACGGCGCGCCAATGGCTGGCCACCAAAGACATGCAGTCCATTCGCGGCCCGGCCAACCCCACGCTGAATTACGAATGCGGGCTGTTGGTCGAAGGGTTCGACTCGCCGCCGTCGTTTTTGATGACGTACAACAAGCCCTACTACGCGCGGCTGATCGAAAATTGCGGCCTTGCCAAATCGCAAGATCTGTACGCGTTTTGGGGACGCACCGAGATGCTTGCCACGCTCGACCCCAAAATGTCGTTCATCGCCGATCAAGCGGCCGAGCGATTCAACGTTCAAGTACGCACGATCGATAAGTCGCGGTTCCTGGCCGAAGTCGAAATGTTCTTGGACATTTATAATCGCTCGCTGGTGGCGACTTGGGGTTTTGTGCCGCTGTCGGCTGCCGAAATGAAGCAGATGTCGTGCGGGATGAAACGCTTGATTGTGCCCGAGATGACGTTTGTGGCCGAGGTCGACGGGCAACCGATCGGAGTCGCATTCGTGCTGCCCGACTACAACCCGCGCATCAAAGAAATCAACGGCCGGCTGTTTCCATTCGGATTCATCAAACTGCTGCGCAATCGCGGGGCGATCAAGCGCGTGCGAGCGATCAGTACGAATGTGATTCCCGAATATCAACGTTGGGGGATCAGCCTGGTGCTATTGAAGGCGCTGGCCCTAAAAATTCTGCAAACCGAAATCGAAGAAGTCGAGTTCTCCTGGGTTTTGGAATCCAACACGCTTTCGCGCGGCAGTTTGGAAAAAGGGGGCGCGAAACTCACCAAGACGTACCGCTTGTACGACGGCGACGTGCTGTAGCGAGGGGCGAGCAGCGAGGGGTGAGGGGAGAGCAGCGAGGGGTGAGCAATGCGCGGCGAGGGCATCGAGGACACACTTGTCAGCTCCGCACGTTTCGAATCCTCGCTATTCACTTCTTAAACTTACGTGCGGATTCTCCAGCCCTCGCCGGCCCGCCCTTGCAGGTCGCGAGGAATTTAACGGCAAGTCAATCTTATTCAGCGACGATAAATTTTCGATTGTCTGAATTTACGCTTGGTAACCGATTCGTAACCCGAGCGATCTGAATTACAATATCGGCATCGGCTTGAAAGCGTTTTGTAAGAATATCGATCGTCATAAACAACCATTTTTGCGATCGCCGAGGCAATTGTTTTAATGGGAATCGTCAACAGATTTTCCAATCAAACAGGCATTTTGTTGATTCGCGTGCGAGAGCGTGATTCACGCTTTACAATGGGTTGGTCAATCTGGCTGTTGCGTGCCGAGTGTGCCGCCTAATCTAAGAAGCTAATTTTCCGTCCTTTTTTAGTCCGACTGTCTGGCATGCCGAGCGTCTCCACCAATCGTGCCCCGCAGGCTGTGGTCATCACCGGCCTGGGAGTCGTCAGCCCCATCGGAACCGGACGTTCTGCCTTTGGTTCGGCCATCGAACAGGGACAAAGCGGCATTCGCCCGTTGAGCTTCGAGACCGCGCTCGACATTAAAATCGGCGGCGAGGTTCGCGACTTCGATCCCAAGCAATATGTGCGGCCGCGCAAAAGCCTGAAGGTCATGTCTCGCGAAATCCAATTCGCGTTCACCGCCGCCGACCTGGCCATGGTCGATGCGGGTCTGACACCCGAAAAATACGACCCGCAGCGATTGGGTGTGGTCTTCGGTTCAGAAATGATCTATTGCGAGCTGGAAGAACTGGTCGACGCGTATCGTGCTTGCATGCCCCACGGTACGTTCGATTTTAGCCGCTGGCAAAGCCATGCGATGGGACAAATGTTTCCGCTCTGGATGCTGAAGTATCTCCCCAACATGCCGGCATGTCATGTGGCGATTGCCCACGACGCGCGGGGAGCCTGCAACTCGGTCGTACTCGGCGATGCATCGAGCCTGGCGGCGATCAGTGAGGGCTGCCGCGTGATCGAGCGCGGCCATGCCGATTGCATGATCGTCGGCGGCGTCAGTAATCGGCTGCATCCGACCTGCTTGACGTTTCGCAGTATTCAGCCCTACACCAAGTGGCGCGGTGAACCGCAGTCGGCCATGCGGCCGTTCGATGCCGCGCGAACCGGCGTCGTGCCGGGCGAAGGAGCGGCGGCCTTTGTCATCGAATCGCTCGATCACGCCATGGCGCGGGGAGCAAATATACTCGCCCGCGTGCTCGGCACATCGTCGCGCTTCGAACCGCAGCGCGACTCGCAGCCGCTGCAGGGTACGGCGATTCGCGCGGCAATAACTTCGGCCTTGGCCGCGGCGGACCTTGCCCCAAATCAGGTCGGTCATGTAAACGCTCACGGCCTGGGCACCATCGACCATGACCAGGTCGAGGCCCGCAGCATTCGCGCGGTGTTGGGCGATGTGCCGGTCACCGCACCGAAAAGTTTTTTCGGCAACCTGGGAGCCGGCAGCGGTGCCGTCGAGATGGCGGCCACAGTACTATGCCTGAGCCAAGGCAAAATTCCGCTGACGCTGAACTATGAGCAGCCCGACCCCGAATGCCCGGTGAATGTGGTCGCGCAGGCGCAACGGTTCGAGCATCCGACGGCGGTGGTACTCAGTCAGTCGACGACGGGACAGAGTTTAGCCGTAGTGCTGGCGGCTGAGTGACGCTTAAGTGCGGAGTTCGCAGTAGGTAGTGCGGAATGAAATCATCGGCACTCCGCACTCCCAACTCCGTACTTCGCACTCGCTTCCCTCGCTCACCACACATACTCCATCCCGAACGACAAGCCGGCGTAAAAAATCGTTCCGCCCGTCTTGATTTCTTCGACCGGTGTCGTGGCAAATTGAACTTGATCGGGTGCCAGGGCCAGCCCGGTCACGACCATCAAATCGCCCGAGGCTCGCACCGAGAAATTGGGAGTAAACTGATAAGCCGACAACAGGCTGATCTCGCCGAGGAACGAAGCGTTGGCGCGCTCACCCTGCTCGAATCGATTGGTCGTGGCAATGCTCGGATCGGCTAGGATGACCGTGGAATTTTGCTCGGCAAAATTCACATAGGCACCCGCCTTGCCGCGAAAACCCCAGTGCCAATTTTCGTGCTGGTCGAGGCAATCGCCGCCGATCTGAACGCCGAACAAATCGTTGTCCGCTTTCACGTTGTAGTCGCCGCCAAACACCGCGGGGTTGACGTTCAACTGTCGGCTTTGCAGGTCAAAATCCTCTTGGATGCTCGCGTAACGCAGGCCCAATATCAGCGATGGCACATAACCTCGCGTGAATTGGCGCGTCCAGGTTCCATCGGGTGCCATGATCAAACGATCTTTTTCCAATCGGCGGCGCAATCGCAGGTTGGCCTCATAGCTTAAGAACCGCGACTCATACTCCGTCGTAAACGTGTCGGCTCCGCCGAACCCCCCCAACCCCGGCGCGTCGGGCAGAAACAAAAATCCCGGCACCGCCGATTCGATACCGTCGTCGACCGAAAATTCATTGATTCCGAAAAAAGTAAACTCGACGCTCTGGTCGCGGTTGAGATAATCGCGTCCCAAAAACTGTCCGACCGTCAGCCGTACGCCAGGTTCGACGCCGGGAGTCGGACCAAAGGCATTCAATATCCGACCGGTGGAAAAATCGCTGCCGATCTGCGTATTGTCTTTGGGAAAGCTTCGTCGTACGACTGTAAAATCGGCGGCGGTGTACCACATGCCCGTGCGAAACCAGTCGCCCGAACTCCAGGTGCTGGCCGGCGGCTCACCGCCCCAGGGTGCAACGTGCATCGCCGCTTCATGCGATGGCGGCGGATCATCCGACGAATTTCGTGATTCGAAAAACGCCGGCGATCTTTCAATCGGAGACAGCATGTCGTCGCCCGGCACCGCCCGAGCATCCTTTGCCTTCGAAAATTTCGGCGCGACGATCGGTTCGGGCAGGGCAAGCCGCACCGGATCGATGTCGTCGGTGCTATATTCGAGCGCATCATTTGTCAGGGCGTCGACATTGCGTGCGTCGCGTTCACCGCTGACCTTAACGATCAAAGGGCCGGCTGCCCGCAACATGCTTGCACACATGGTTAGCGTCAGCACCAATGTTGCGATGAGTTGTCGCTTTGGAAGTTTCACCACCCATCCCTCCTAAATTCGCAGTTGGGCCGGGCAGATGGTCCGCCCGCACCCCTCGGCGCGAAATCTA
>JAYTAU010000378.1:0-3961 GCA_043737375.1 Planctomycetia bacterium | reverse complement strand
GCCCGACTATCTTGTCGTCGGCGGGCGTTTGGCGATCATCAGTTTTCATTCATTGGAAGACCGGCGAGTGAAAGAGGCATTTCGCGACGACCCGCGTTTGAACAACTTGACCAAGAAACCGATCATCGCGGGCGAAGAAGAATTGAACCGCAACCCGCGCAGTCGCAGCGCGAAACTTCGCGTGGCTCAACGGGTGTAGCGGCTCGTATCGTCACTTCAGATAGATGCACCACCGAGTCACAGAGAACACCGGGAATTGGATGGGGAAATCGGAATGGGGAATGAAAAAGTGTTGTACCTCCGGCCGTCCCGAGCGAACGTCCCATGTTACTCATTCCCCATTCCACATTCGCCCTTCCTCATTTCTCCCTGTACTCTGTGACTCCGTGGTTCATTTTTACGGACTATAGAATTATCGTTCATCCAACGCTTCGAGTGTTTTCATAATTGAGACCCAAATTATGTCGCATAAAAAGAACGACCGTGCCGACGAGATTGTGGACGACGTTTTAGACGATGAAGCCGAACTTCCGGCCGTGGTCCACAAATCCGCACGCCCGGCTAAGCAGCGAACGGCGCTAGGTCGCGAGACCAAAGTCGGTTTGGTCGTGATCGTCGCGTTGCTGTTTATTTTTAGCTTGGTGTTGATCAAGCGCTTGATCGGACCGGGCACTGCGGATGCTACGTCCGACGAAATCGCTGCGGCAACGGATTCGACTCCGAGTTCCACGGACGGCTCCGAGACAGTCGCCCCCCCAACCGACACCAAGGCGTCTTCCAATACGGCTTCATTCAGCAATAAGTCGTTCGACAATAAGCCGATCGTCATGCCGGCAAAAATCGGCAAATCACCGGCCGAGAACGACGCTTGGAGCGCCGGAGACAATTCGTTCAGTAAACAAACGAAGGCAAGCACCTCGCAATCGCCCGCAGGCAATGCGTATGGAGCGCCATCATCGCCCGCACTAACATCAACTCCTGGCGCAGCAACCCTAAGCGCGTACGGCCATACAAACACAGTTGCAGAGACGGGCCGCGCGGTGCAGGCCGAAACGAAAAACTTCACGGAGTCGAAAAACAACTCCTTCACGAAAAACACGAACGTAGTTGACAAGAACAACCCCTTACGAAGCGGTTCGTCGGGATTGACGGCCAATGTCGTGGCGGCCGACGACTCGAACGCAAGTCCGGTTTTTCCTCGCCATGATACGACCTACACCCAACCTAAAAGTCTAACTGGTCCAAACGATGACGAGGTGCGTGCCCCGAACTCGACCCGTTACAACGATTTGTCGCAAGCCGCCGCCGATTCGTCGGTCGATACTAAACAGCCCCATCCGGCGTTCTCGACACAACCGCGATCCATTTATGGGTCGGAGTTGAACGACACCGCCCCTTCGCCCGCCTCGCAGTCTGTCGCGGACAAATCGGATTCGACACCGACCAGGGAAGGTAGTACGTCGACTGGACGTTCGTCCAATCCGTTCGACTCGCGCGGCTTTAATTCGACGCCTTCGACATCCAACAACCCCGCACCTACCAGCGCGGCATCGAACAATTTTTCCGCGAACAACATCGGCGCGGGCGATACTGCGCTGTCGAAAAAGGACTTTGCACGGAATGAATCGATGACGAAGAATTCGACTCGGCTCGACAACAGCACAGGCTATAACGCGATCGTCGGGAGCGGAAAAGAATTAACCCCGGCTGACAACGTGATTTTGCAACCTACTCCAGAGGTTAGTAAATCATCGATCGCCGCAGGTCGAACAAACGCCTTCGATCGCACCGCACCCTCTGATTCGCGGAACAGTACCAAAACCGCAGGCACCGCACGATCCACGGCACGTGACGAACGGGCCATCCAACCCGCCGCACCGGCCTATTCGACGTACCAAGTGAAGGCCAACGACACGTATTGGACGATCAGTGAACGGCTCTATGGAACCGGCAGCTACTTTAAAGCCTTGTACGAACACAATCGCCTGCGCAGCGACGGAGCCGACCGGCTCTCGACGGGTGTCGAGTTGCAAACGCCCGATGCCGCGACGCTCGAACGCCTCTATAGCGAGCTATGCCCGAAGGTCGAACGGGCCGCAGCCACCAGCTCGAATGTCAAGCGACCGATCGGCGCTGACACGGGCCGCAAGTATCTTGTCGAAGAAGGGGACACGCTGTTGGAAATTGCTCGCCGTGAACTCGGCAAACCGACACGTTGGGCCGAAATTTATCAACTCAATCGCGAACAAGCAGGCATCGACTTGGACTACCTTCGACCCGGCACCGAGTTGATTCTGCCGGCCGACGGACGCGGCAGTTTGCGATAGTGGACGAATCAAATACCCGCTTAAAGCGGCAGCCCCATGACGCCGGTTGGGTGCGATTCACTCGAACTCCGCTTCGAGCTTGTATTGCTTTCGGTCCCAGATCAATGTGTTATGCTGCCACAAAACACAGGCACCAAGCGTCGGCCTTCGGCACGGCGGCTAAACATTCGACAAATCTGATCGCACTACTCGACTCATGACGGCAGCACCTTCGCGATCGATCGGTGTTCTCTTTGCAATCACTATTTTGATCAGCGCGTTTCTGCTGTTTCAGGTGCAGCCGATTCTCAGCAAATTCATATTGCCCTGGTTCGGCGGCTCGCCGGCGGTTTGGGCCACATGCGTCGTGTTTTTCCAGAGCATGCTGTTTGCAGGCTACGCGTACGCGCATCTTAGCCAACGAATACTCGGACCGCGATCGCAGACCATCGTACATTTGGCGATATTGATCGCCGCGATGTTAATGTTGCCCGTCGCACCCGATGAATCGTGGAAGCCGGGGCCGGACGATTCGCCTGCGCTGCGAATCCTATTGCTGCTCGCCGTGTCGGTCGGGCTACCCTACTTGGTCCTTAGTGCAACGGGCCCTCTGATTTCAGCCTGGTATAGTCGCATTTTTTTTGATCGCTCGCCGTATCGTTTGTTTGCTCTGTCCAATGCCGGTTCGCTGGCGGCGCTCTTGAGCTATCCGTTTTTGGTCGAGCCGCAGTGGGACGTATTCATGCAGGCCGACGGCTGGGCCTGGGGCTTTCGCGTGTTCGTGGTGCTGTGCGCGACTAGTGCAATCGCGGCGGCCGCTATGCGCCGGTCGACAATTGCGAACTCGGCTGAAGCGATCGATGTCTTCACCGATTACTCTCAGGCCCTGAGCTGGAAAGTACGTTCGCTTTGGATCGGGTTGCCAGCGTTCGCGGTGCTGGCGCTCTTGGCCACGACCAATGTGGTTTCCCAAGATATTGCCGTGGTACCGTTTTTGTGGGTACTGCCGCTCAGTCTGTACTTGTTATCGTTCATCCTTTGTTTCGATCATCCGCGCTGGTATCACCGACGCTTTTTCGCAGGAGCCTTTATCGCGTTGCTATCACTGGGCCCGATGTACTACTTGCTGATTCATTGGTTGAACTTTCCTTACTTGTTTGTGCATGAGCTGACATTATATTACGCCGCGATGTTCTGCATTTGCATGACCTGCCACGGCGAATTGATGGCGATCCGCCCTTCAACGTGCCATCTGACGAGTTTCTATTTATCGATCGCCGGCGGCGGCGCATTGGGCGGATTGTTCGTCAGCCTGGCGGCGCCTCGAATCTTCACCACCTACTACGAGTGGATCATTGGGCTGATTGTTGCATCGGGAGTCAGTATCGGGCTATTGGCACAGGATTCGATGCGCGAAATCGTCGGCCGCTATTGGCGTCATGCCTGGCCGATTGCCGGAGTCGCGATATTGGCCATATTTTCGATCGGCAAGGACTTGGCGATCGGCGAACGAAATCTACTGTGGCAGTCGCGTAATTTTTACGGCGTGATTTCCGTGACTGAAACGCGCGACGATCGAATCGACCCCGCGCTGCGACAGCGTCAGTTGAGCCATGGTCGCATCACTCACGGCATGCAGTTCACCGCTCCCGAAA
>JAYTAU010000377.1:0-9728 GCA_043737375.1 Planctomycetia bacterium | reverse complement strand
CGTAGTTCTGGCTGATCAGGATGAAGGCCGAAAGGAAAATCGCTTCGAGCGAAACGACCAGCGTCAAGAAGGTGTACGGATAGGGATCAAAATGCCTGAGCCCCGACAGCGGCGCGAAGCCGGGGATGAGAGTGCACTGAGGGCGGTGGCGGGTGAAGGGTGGAGAGAGGAGCGAGAATGACAAAGGACCTAATGACGAATGACGAAGGAAATCCCAATCACGACACCTGAATGACCAATGTTAAGGTCGCTTCTGAATGAATTGGTACGGCAAGTCGGTGTTGATGATCGGTTGGTCGGCCTGTTTCAGTGCGACGATGAACCGTTCAACGATTTCAATATGCTCGTGTCGTTGGGACTCGGCATCTTCCGGAGCATCATAGCTTTGATATAAATCCCCGCCACGAATTGCTTTCAACTGTTGCAATGCATCCTCCGCGCACTCAATCTGTAGCTCTCGAAGTCGCATATTTTTTCGACTCCGCCACCATACCTTTATGTCGTCACCGAAATTTAGACGAGGACTCCACCTACCCAATTGACAATTCGGGTACACCTGAATTTGAGATCGTATGATCGACTGACAAGCGAGACCAACGGTGATGTTTTTGTCACCACTTGGTCCTCGACGCGAGCATGAATAGCGACTGTCGCCTGAGTTAGCGACCAAGTATGGAAACGCCGTCCGGCCCTCTAAGATCAACTGCTGCCAAGCGGTGACAATCCGTTGCTGAGCGTTTACATCGTAGTCGTGCGAGAGCTTGATTCGTTTGTCTTCTTCTGGCGCTTTGTTCGGGCTCACTAACTGAGCAATTAGAGTCTCGATTTGCTTACGTTTCCCGTCTTGTTGCTTCGCTGCCGATTCTTCAGCAAAGCAACTTGCGTATGACAATGTGCAGCAAATAATCAATAAACCGAGCAGGCGATGCATGTGGTTAAACCCCAAAACTAAAAGCCCTAACTTTATCAGCGCGCACGGCACTGGCGGGCATGGCACACTTGCAAAAGCCAGGGATGCGGATGCACTGAGGGCGGTGGCGGGTGAAGGGTAAAGAGAGGAGAGAGGAGAGAGGAGAGAGGAGAGAGAATGACGAAGGCCTAATGACGAATGACTAAGCGCATCAAAGGTATCGTTAGTCATTCGTAATTCGGATTTAGTCATTCCGCACTCACCGCTGCAGTTCTAGCGTACACCAAACACTCGGGTCTTCCTGATACGGAAACTCGCGGCTGTAAGCCAGCGTCTGCTCTCCCAACTCGCGGTCGAGTACCGCGTACATGAAGCCCAGCTTGGGATGCTCGCCGGGATCGAAGCCGGTCAGCGCGCCGGCCGGCACGTGCGCGTCGAGCGTGTAGCCGTCGGCCCGCTTGGTGCTGCGAACCTTCAGCACATTCGGTCGCACGGGATGAGCGTTCTCGCGGGCGCGATTGATCAGCATCTGATCGGCAACCGGCTGATCCATTCGTCCGCCGCCGCCGGTGGGCAGAAACACAAAGTGATGACAGAATCGCCCGGCGCGATGGATGTTGTGCGTATCGCGCGTGTCGATCCAGATGTGCAGCCCGTCGCTATCGTCGAGTCGATTGTCGCGGCACCAGGGGGGCTGACGCTTGTTGGCGACATGCACGGTGAATGTCAAACCGCTTCCGTTCCAGGCCGCGCGAACATCGGCCAACGGCGCGGCACCCCTGGGAAGTTCGATACCGGGCAAAAGTTCCCCGCTCGCCGGAAGGTCATTATCGAGCGCGTTGAGCCCGACGAGGCGATGCTGTTCGCCAAGCGACTCGCCGGCGGGCCAGGCCTTATCGTCAAACGCGCAGGGCACCGCGAAACGAAACAGAAAACTGGGGGTTAACAACGGGCTGGACATGGGTCACGCAATAAAAAAATGAACAGAAGGAAGTTGAACAGGAGGAAACAGAGGAAACGGAGAAGAAAATGTGTGATTTCAAAACTACTTACGGCATCTGCGCTTTCCTAGACAAATCAAATCCATTTTCGCGTTTTCGTTCTTTCGAAATTTCGTGCTTCACTGATCCATCCGTAAAAACTCTAGAATCGCGAAATGTCGAAAGTGCGAAAAGGCGAAATAATTTGCGATAGAATTTTTTGAACGGTTCTATTTTCGAATGATATTTAAAATGTAAGTTAATTACCGTTCTCTCTGTTACCTCCTGTTCAACCGGCTTACAAAAACGCCACTGCCGCTTTCTTCGCGTCGCCGTTACTGCCGTGACTATTTGCGATCGTCGCCACATGTTCTTGTAGGAACGTTTGCAGATCGCCGGACGCCAAATCCTGCGAACCGCGAAACTTCAGCTTAAGCACATCGCTGTCCGACCGGCTGGCGTCGAACTCGGGCTCGAAACCCAAGTCGGCGATCCGGCCCAGGGCGAAATGTCCCTTGGATCCCGTCAACGTGACATCGATCGAAGCTACCCGCTTGGTATGGATGGTGACCCACGGTTCGCGCTGCGGGGCGACAAACAGATTGACCACTTGCTGGTTGTTCCAGAGGAACTGCCCCGCCGGCGCGACGCTCGCCAACAGCTCGCAAAGCTCTTCGAGCACCTCAACTTCCCACGACACCTTTTTACCGGGCGGAAAACCCTTGCGACTAAAGTGCCATTTTTGGCCCAGCACTTTCCACGGCATAATGTCGTCGGGCCGCTGCTGCACGCGAGTCGTGAACTTTTCGAACCCGGCGACCGCTTGATCGACAAAGCTCCAGAACTCGGGCGTGTCGATTTCGGCAAGTTGATGCACTTGCAACTGGACTTCTTGCCACGGCCCGCGCAGATTTTTGCATTTCACTCGCGGCTCGGTGCCATAGACCGGCAGCTCGTGGACTTCGTTGAGCGGTGTCAGCTTAAGCCGGGCGACCAGATCGTCACGCTTGAATGTACTCTTGGCGCAGCGAAACTTCAGCTTCAGCAGCCATTGCTCGCCGGTTAGGGCATGAAAAAACCAGCCGTCCGATTTCTTCTCGGCGCTGATTTCGACCACGCTGCGATCGTTCCAGTTCGTGTCGCTAAACGTTCCGGCAGCATGAATCCGATCGACCACGCGAGCGAGAATCTGCCCGTCCCATTTGCACGGCTCGCCGTTGCGGCCGACGCGCTCTTGCGTGTGCCAGCGACGACCGTCGAGTTCCCAGGGCATTTTGGTGGTCTTGCCGACATCGTTGATATCGAGATCCCCCTGCCGCTTGGCCTCGGCCGCGGCGAAATCGTAAATCGGTCGTTCGACATGCGGCCCGGCGGAGAGAATGGGGCCGAGCGCCTCGCCGGTGTACGAGCGGGGGCTTGATGTCAGCGCGTTTTGTAGTTCAAGGCTAAGCCGCTTAGCGGATGGGTCGGCTGTTGGAAGTGCGACTTGTGCGCTAACGGCAGTTTTCTTCTTCCGTCCCTGGCCCCTGACCCCTAAATCCCGACTCCTACTTTCCCCGTCCCATGTCCCCTGATCCCCGATCCCGAGCTTCACTTCTCTGTCCGCGCTATATCGCGCAATGTGTTCCGGCGTGCCGCACACGACCACATGGCCGCCCCCTTCGCCGGCCTCGGGCCCCATATCGATCACCCAATCGGCCGTTTTGATCACATCCAAATTGTGCTCGATCACGACAACGCTGTTACCGAGATCGACCAAGCGATTGAGCACGTCGAGCAGCTTGGCGACGTCTTCGAAATGCAAGCCGGTCGTCGGCTCGTCGAGCAGATACAACGTTCGACCTGTGTCGGGTCGCGCCAGCTCGGCGGCCAGCTTCACGCGCTGCGCCTCGCCGCCCGAGAGCGTGGGGGCCGACTGGCCAAGCGTTAAATAATCGAGGCCGACATCGCACAGCGTGAGCAGGATTTTGCGAATCTTCGGAATGTTCTCGAACAGCCGCGCGGCGCGTGCGCACGACATCTCCAACACATCGGCAATCGACTGGCCGTGAAACTTTACGGCCAACGTCTCGGGGTTGTAACGCTTGCCGTCGCACACGTCGCAGGTCACCCAAATATCGGGCAAAAAGTGCATCTCGATGCGCTTTTGACCATTGCCTTCGCACGCTTCGCATCGCCCGCCTGGCGCATTGAAGCTGAACCGCCGCGGCGTGTAACCGCGCACTTTGGCATCGGGCAATTGCGAGAACAACTGTCGAATCAGATCGAACGCCCCGGTGAACGTCGCCGGGTTGGATGTCGGCGTATTGCCCAACGCGCGCTGATCGACGCGGATGACTTTGTTGATGTACGCAATGCCACGAATCTCGTCATGCGCGGCGGGTATGGTTCCGGCCCGATGTAGTGTTCTAGCCAACGAGTTGTACAGCACGTCTTCGATCAGCGAGCTTTTGCCGCTGCCGCTAACGCCCGTAATGGCAGTCAACGCGCCGAGCGGAATTTTCACGGTGACGTTGTGCAAGTTGTTGTGACGAGCACCGACGATGGATAAGTGCGGAGTGCGAAGTACGGAGTGCGGAGTGAGCGGGGAGTTCGGAGTGGGAAGTTCGGAGTTCGGAGTCTGGGAACGTTTTGACTTTCCCACGGAGCGAGACTTGTTCTTCGTCAACTCCGCACTTCGCACTTCGCACTCCGCACTTGCGTTGGACTCTACATTTAATCTACGGTTTAAGGGCACCCCGATCGCCTTCTTGCCCGACAGATACGGCCCAGTGACGCTGCCTTTCGCTTTGGCCACTTGCGCCGGCGTACCGCGGGCAACGATCTGCCCGCCAAATTCGCCGGCCGCCGGACCGAAGTCCAGCAGTTGATCGGCATGTTCAACGACGTCGCGATCGTGTTCGACCACCAACAGCGTGTTCCCCAAATCGCGTAGTTTTTCGAGTGCGCCGATCAGCCGCAAATTGTCGCGCGGATGCAAACCGATCGTGGGCTCATCCAACACATACAGCACACCGCACAAACCGCTACCGACTTGGCTGGCCAAGCGAATACGCTGTGACTCACCGCCCGAGAGTGTCGGCGCTGAGCGGCCCAGCGTGAGATATTCGAGCCCCACGTCGACCAGAAATTGAATGCGTGCACGGACTTCGCGCAACAGTTCGCCGGCGACTTTCTGTTCGTCGCCGGTCGGCTGCCAGGCATGCAACTCATTGATCAGCACGCCCAGTGGAGTGCGGCCATACTGTTCGATCGTTTTGTTGCGCAGCCGCATGGCCGAGGCGTCGTCGCGCAGCCGACTGCCACCGCAGGCCGAGCATTCGACTTCGCTGACCAAATGTTCGAGCTTAGCGCGCATCGACTGTGATAGCCGCGCGGCTTCCTCGAGCGCGGGATAAAGCCCCTTATACTGAAACCGAAACAGCGGTCGCGATTTCTTGGCCTTACCGGCGGGCAGTACGTCAATCCACTCGTCGCCGGTGCCGTACAGCACGGTTCGGCGCTGCCGAGCATTGAGCGAATCGAACGGCTGATCGCTAGGCAGCCCGAACTTGCTGCTCAGCGCATTGAGCATCGCCGCGAACAGCGGTTGCGAAACGTTGGGCCACATCGCAATCGCCCCTTCGGCCAGCGTCAGCTTGGGGTCGCGCAATAGCGCCGTCAGATTCGCGCCGGTTTGCGTGCCCAAGCCTTCGCACGAGGGGCACCAACCCAACTGGCTATTGAACGAAAAACTATGCGGCGTGAGCCGTTCGAAACTTCGCCCGCATTGGCCGCAAGCAAAGTGCTGACTGTAAATTTCGGTGCGCCATTTCGGCTCAGGCCGATCGTCGTCGGGCCAGGCGACATGCAACACGCCGCGACCAAGGTCGAGCGCCTTCTCGATGCTGTCGGCAATGCGCGATCGGCCATCGGGCCGCACGTTGATACGGTCGATAATGACTTCGACCAAATGTTTGCGGCGGCGATCGATGGTCGGCGGAGTGTCGACCGAATGCGTGGTCCCATCGACGCGCATCCGCTGATAACCGGCCGCGCGCAGCTCGTCCCACAGCGTGTTGTAGTTATCGCCGACGGCAATTTCTTGCGGCGCCATCAGATACAGTTTGGTGCCGGTCGGCTCGGCCATGATCTGGTCGATGATCTGATCGGAAGTTTGCGTGCCAATCGCCAAATCGCACGCGGGGCAATACGGCTGGCCAAGCCTCGCGAAAAGAATCCGCAGGTAATCGTAAATTTCGGTTACGGTGCCGACGGTCGAGCGCGGCGTGTGGCCCATATGCTTTTGCTCGATTGCGATAGCCGGCGAGAGCCCTTCGATATGATCGAGCCGCGGCTTTTCCATTTGACCGACGAACTGTCGCGCGTACGAGCTGAGACTTTCGACATAGCGCCGCTGCCCCTCGGCGTAAATGGTGTCCATCGCCAGCGAGCTTTTGCCCGAGCCGCTCAGCCCGCAGCAGACGGTCATTTTGTCGCGCGGAATTTCGACATCGACCCCTTTGAGATTATGCTGCCGCGCGCCGCGCACGATGATCGACTTGGCTTCCTCGACGCGGGGACGTTTGACTTTGACATCGTTGTTGCTGTTCGCACCGGACATGCCCAACACTTTGGCCAGTGCGATGCCGGTGTGAGAGATTAGACGCGGGCTGATGCTTGATGCTGTTTGGCTAAGGCGCTTAGCGGATAGGTCGTCAACTTCAACGTCCGACTGCGATGGGAATGAGCTCGACTTCTTCTTTCCCTGACCCCTGATCCCTGACCCCTGATCCTTTCCTTCCCGATCCCCGTCCCCCGATCCCTGATCCCGAGCCCCTATCTCCAGACTGTATCGCGCTACATCCTCCGGCGTGCCGGTGACGACAATCTGCCCGCCCGCGCGCCCCCCTTCGGGCCCCAAGTCTATCAACCAATCGGCCGTTTTGATCACATCGAGATTATGCTCGACTACCAACACAGTGTTCCCCGCATCGGCAAAGTCGTGTAAGACTTTGAGCAACATCTGAATGTCGGCAAAGTGCAAGCCGGTCGTCGGCTCGTCGAGCAAGTACAACGTGCGGCCCGTGCTCTTTTTGACTAGTTCTCGCGCCAATTTGATGCGCTGCGCTTCGCCGCCTGAGAGCGTGGGCGATGGTTGGCCAAGTTTTAGATAATCAAGCCCCACATCGTGCAGCGTCTGCAACTTGTGGCGAATGTCGGGCACGTTTTCGAAATGGGTCAGCGCTTGCTGCACGTCCATCTCCAGCACTTCGGAAATGTTCTTGCCCTTGAACTTGACTTGCAGCGTCTCGCGATTGAACCGGTGCCCCTCACAGACCGGGCAAGTCACCCACACGTCGGCCAGAAAATCCATTTCGAGTTTGTTCGAGCCGTTGCCTTCGCACGCTTCGCATCGCCCGCCGCTGACGTTGAAACTGAATCGACCCGGCTTGTAGCCGCGCGTTTTGCTGTCGGGCAGCCGAACGTACAAATTGCGGATGTCGTCGAACACTTTGATGTAGGTCGCCGGGTTGCTGCGCGGCGTGCGTCCGATCGGCGATTGATCGATGGCGATCAGCTTGTCGAGCAGATCGAGACCTTCGATACGGTCGTGATCGCCGGGCGTGCCTTCGCCGCCGTTGAGGTCGCGACGTAAAGCCTCGACCAGAATATCGTTGACCAACGAACTTTTTCCCGAACCGCTGACACCCGTGACGCAAATAAACGTCCCCAGCGGAATGTCGACATCGACTCCCTTCAGATTATTGTGTCGCGCGTTGACGATTTTCAATCGCTTATCGGTGATCGGACGGCGGTTCTCGGGAACGGCGATCTTCGTTTTGCCGCTGAGATACTGCCCGGTTTGGCTACGCGCGGTCTTGGAAACTTTGTTGGCGTTGCCGATTGCGACGACTTCGCCGCCGCGCACGCCGGGACCGGGACCGAAGTCAACGATCAGATCCGCGGCGCGCATGGTGTCTTCGTCATGCTCGACCACGACGACCGTATTGCCCTTGTCTCGCAATTGCGTCAGCGTTTCGAGCAGCTTGTCGTTGTCGCGCGGGTGCAGGCCGATCGAGGGTTCGTCGAGAATGTACAACACGCCGACCAAGCCGCAGCCGATCTGTCCGGCCAGTCGAATACGCTGGGATTCGCCGCCCGAGAGCGTCGGCGCGGTGCGATCGAGCGACAGATAATCGAGGCCGACATTCATCAGGAAGCCGAGCCGGCCCCGGACTTCTTTGAGAACTTCGGCGGCGATGGTTTGGCCCGTGGCATCGAGTACCAATCCGCTGAAGAAATCGACCGCGTCGGAGACCGCCAAACCGCAGACCTCGGGCAGCGAACGCGCGGGAGCCTCGGCGAACTTTTCATCCGACGTAGTCAATGACACCGCGCGGGCTTGATCTTTCAACCGCGAGCCATGGCAAGCACCACAGGCAGTAACCTTCATATACTTTTCAAGCTGTCGGCGCTGCATCGAGTTTTCGCTGTTGCGATAGCGATTGAGAAATTGCGGGATGATGCCTTCCCAGGTGCCGCCGTACTTTTGACCGGACGAACCTTGCCGCCAGGTGAACGTGATGTGGTCTTCGCCGGTGCCATATAGCCAATACTGCTGCAACTTCGAATCGAGTTGATTCCAAGGCGTTTCGAGCATCGTGCCTTGCTCGACGTCCAGTTTGCGCTCGACGCTGTCGGCCACGCCCTGATAAATGTGTCGTCGCCAACGGCCGAGATCTTTCCAAGGGCCGATCATTTCGATGCAGCCGTCTTTGAACGATTGCTCACCGTTGGGGATCAGCAGCTCAGCTTCGAAACCGTAAATCTCACCTAGCCCATCGCAATGTTTGCACATGCCGTGCGGACTGTTGAAGCTGAACAGTTGCGGCGAGGGAGGATCGAAACTCAGAGAGCAGTGCGTGCAGGCATATTGCGAGGAAAGCACCAGGTCGTTGCCGTTGGCCGCCAGGCGCGATTTTTTGGCGCGCGCTGTCGATGGTTTGTCTGCTGCGCTCTCGGCCTTTTCGTTCTGCGTTTCAGCCCGGCGATTTTCTGTTTTTGCGCGTGCGCCGCGCTTGCGCGACAGCGTTTGTCGATCGACATCGTCCGGCACGAATTCCAGTTCGCCAGCGATGTCGTAATCGTCATCGTTCTGTCCCCCGGTGTATTCATCGGGGGCTAATTTGTATTGACCGGCGGCTGTCGGATTGCCAGCGGCGTCGGCCGGGATCGCGGCGCTGCGAGCATCATCGGTCGTGACGATCAGCGTTCCCTCGCCCAATCGCAAGCCAAGCTCGACCGCTTCGGCCAGTCGCGCGCGGACGGTCGGCGAGATCGTCAGTCGATCGATCACCACTTCGATGTTGTGTCGCATCTGCCGGTCGAGTTGCAAATCATCGCTGAGCTGTACGACGGCACCATCGACACGAGCACGATTGAATCCCTGCTTGAGTAAATCCTCGAACAGGTCGCGGTATTCACCTTTTTGACCGCGAATCAACGGGGCTAACACCAGCACGTGCGAACTGTTTGGAAGCCGCAGCGCTCGCTCGATAATTTCTTCGCGACTTTGCGCGGTGATCGGACGTTGACACTTGGGACAATGTCCTTGGCCGACCCGCGCGTAGAGCACGCGCAGGTAATCGTAGATCTCGGTGATGGTGCCGACCGTCGAACGTGGATTCTGCCCCGACGACTTTTGCGAGATCGAAATCGACGGGCTCAGGCCCGAGATATGTTCGACATCGGGCTTGGGCATTTGTCCCAAAAACTGGCGCGCAAAACTAGACAGACTTTCGACGTAGCGCCGTTGCCCTTCGGCATACAGCGTATCGAACGCCAGCGAGCTTTTG
>JAYTAU010000376.1:0-3970 GCA_043737375.1 Planctomycetia bacterium | reverse complement strand
TTCGGTCGCACATTTGGCGGACCGGCTCGTCGAGGTCGAACCAGCCGAGCTGTTCATGCAAATGGTCATTCAGTGTGGTCGGACGCGAGACCATGTTGGCCATCGTGTCGTGTTTGCGATCCCCTTCTTCTTCGATGCGGGCCGACGACGGGCGCGAGCGTTCCTCGTAGGTATCGGGGAAAGCCTCGTTCAGATTCAGCAGACGTTCGAAGTCGTCGGCATTGTTTTTGCCTTCGTCGACAACCAGTTCGCGCTGATCAACGGTCGGAGCATCGGGATTCTCGTGTTCTTCATTCTCGGATCCGTCGTTTTCGTTCTCCAGAATTTCGAGCGTTTCGTTCTCTTGCATCTCTTGCTCGATGCGCTCTTGCAGCATCATGATCGGCAATTGCAAGATTTCCATCGACTGAATCATGCGCGGCGCAAGCACTTGCTTTTGCACCATCCGCAATTCTTGTCCGAATGAAAGTCGCATGAAAGCGTATCCTTAAGTATTGAATCGCACAAAGTCGTGCGCTGCGTGATGTTTCGATTCTAAATTGTATCTCGCGCAGAGACGCGAAGGCGCAAAGAAAGGAACAGCGAATTGGTGGTCAGTGGTCACAATTTGCTGTGATATCTTTGAAATAAAATTAATTGATACGCTCTGACTTTATTGAACCGCAATCCTAAGCCAAGCACACCCTCACCGCTCATCCCTCGTAGCCTCTCCCAGCGGGAGAGGGGTAATGTTAGTCGTGCTAAGTTACTTCTGTCCCGTTTCTTTGCGCCTTTGCGAGATTTTTTTGCCTTCGTTTGTATTTCGGCGAATCATTCAAAACTTCTGCCTTCCGGCTAAGGCATCGGCCAAAATTTCTTTGTTGGCGAATTCCAACACGCTGCCCGTCGTAATACCGCGGGCCAGTCGCGTGATTTCGATTGGAAATTCCGCCAACTGATTGGAAATATACAGGGCCGTGCCGTCGCCTTCCAAGGTGGGGTTGGTCCCCATGATGACTTCTTTGACGTCGCCGGTGCGAACACGTTCGACCAGCGCGTTGACGGTCAGTTGTTCGGGGCCGACGCCTTCGAGCGGGGCCAATCTTCCTAGCAACACATGGTACAAACCTCGAAACGTGCCGGCCTGTTCCAACGCCATCAGGTCGCGAGGCTGTTCGACCACGCACAACAAACTGCGGTCGCGCCGCGGGTCGCGGCAGATAATGCACTGTTCCTGTTCGGCCAAGTTATAGCAAATCTGACAATAACGGACGTTCTCTTTGACGTTGCGAATGGCGTCGGCCAGTTGCATGGCTTCGGGCTTATTAACTCGCAAAATGTAATACGAAAGCCGCTCGGCCGATTTTCGACCGATGCCGGGCAACTTGGCCAGCTCGTCGATCAAACGGGTTACCGATTCGGTGAGCTGGGCCATGCAAAGGTGAGACTTGGGTTGTGAGGCTGGAGGCTTGGGATGTGAGTTTAGGGCCTCACGGCTGACGCTTGTGGGGTAGAGGTTCTAATCGAACTGTCGGAGCCAAAGGCTGCACAAAGTGTCACTCTCCTCCCAGTCTCAAGCCTCCAGTCTCAAGCCTCGCATCGCCGACTGCGGGTTCAGTTTTTACGATCGTCCTCATCTGGGTTATCGCTGAGCGTCGTTGACTCCGTCGCTTTGGCCAGCATTTCGCTCAGGCCGGGCATCTCCATGTCTCCAGCCATTTCTTTAAGTACTTCGGCGTGAAGCGTTTTCGCTTTTTGCAGAGCCTGGTTCGTGGCGGCCGGAATCAGATCCTCTAGCAATTCTTGGTCCTTTCGCTCGATCAATGTTGGATCGATAACCAATTTCAACACCTGGCCCAGGCCGTTCACCTCGACTGTGACCATGTCGCCGCCGGCGCGGCCGGTGACGCGACGGTTCTTGAGTTCGTCGTTGACGGCTTGTAACCGCCCGCCAAGTTGTTGGGCCTGTTTGACCAAACCGGCGATATTTCCAAGGCCCTTTAAGAACGACATACGATTAGAACGGAATTCATCCGCCGGCTATGAGGACATATCATAACCCGACGCGTAAGCGAGGTCTGATCTGAAGTTACAGGACTTCCTCGCTTACACTTCGGGTGATGATCGGCTTGTTTGGTGTTATAGCGATTTAAACGGGCTGAATACCGTTTTACGCAGATTTCGGTTCTTCGACTCCCACAATTCGGGCATTAAACAGTTCACTGGCCAATTTGACAAACGGGTCTTGCGCCCGCTCGTTAATTCGCTGTCGCGAAGGAGCCGGTCGGCGGACCTCGGTTTTATCGACATTTGGCTTTTCGGAGGATGTTTCGCTAGCACTGGCCAGCACAAACATTAACTTCATAGGTCGGCCCAGCACTTCGGCCAAAGCCGACTCAAGCTGGGCGGCGTTTTCGGGCCGTTCGCAATACTGCTTGCCGAAATTGTACTGCGCAGGGAAGGTAACGGCCAGTTGATTCGGCGCGCGAATTGCTACTGCCGAGGCCGAACGAGCATACTCCGCCGTCATATTGTCTAAATTCGCCAGCGCGGCGTGCCAGGCGGCGAGGGGGTCGAGGAGCGAGGAGCGGGGAGCGAGGGCAGAAGTGAGGCTGGAGGCAGGAGGCAGGAGGCTGGGAGAAGACGGAACGGGGAGTGGGGAATGGAGAGTTGGGAGTTCGGAGTGCGGAGTAGGGAGTGGGGAGTGGGGAGTGCGGTCGATACCTGCTTTCTCGATCCTCAATCCCCGATCCTCGATCCTCCCCGGCCCTGGATCGACTTCTCGGATCCCTGATCCCCGATCCCCGATCCCACTTTCTTCTACGTCAAGTTTTTTTTTTGCTGCCGTGACTTCCGCCGGCGCAAATCGTCCCGTGTCTGCAGGAACACCCGCACGGGCTTGTTCGATAAGTGCGGCGATCGACTCCAACCGATCCAGCGTGCAAATACGGACTAACGCTAATTCCGCCAGTATGCGTCCGTGCGTGCTGTAGCGCAGCCGGGCGATGGTCTGGTCGATGATCTGCATCGTGGCCAGAATGGTCTCAATGCCGAGCTGCTTGGCAGCCGACCGAAGTTCGATGAAGTCGGACGCCGAGTTGTGCAGCAATAGCTCACCGCCGCCGCCCGAGGCCACGACCATCAAGTCGCGAAAATGTCCCAGCAGTTGGGCGAGCAACTGCCCGATGTCAACACCGTCGTGGACTGCCGCGTCGAGTTGGGCCAACGCCGCGCCCGTGTTGCGGCTCGCCATGAACTTGGCAAGATCGGTCATGCGAGTCGTGCCAGCAGTGCCTAACATCTGATGCACGCTGTCGACGGTGATTTTTTCGCCGCCGAAAGCGAGAAGTTGTTCGAGCAGCGACTGGCTATCTCGCATCGAGCCGCCTGCACGACGAGCGAGCAGTTGCAAAGCGTTGGCGTCGACCTCCACGCCTTCGGTCGTGGCAATCGCGCGCAACGAGTCGACGATTTTGCCGCTCTCGACATTGGCAAAGTCGAACCGCTGGCAGCGCGACAGGATGGTGATCGGAATTTTCTCAGCTTCCGTTGTGCAGAAGATGAACTTGACATGCTCGGGCGGCTCTTCGAGCGTTTTTAATAACGCCGGAAAGGCTTCCTTGGTGAGCATGTGCACTTCGTCGACGATGTAAATTTTGAAACGTGAGCGGCTGGGCCGAATGTTGGCGTTCTGGCGAAGCTGCCGAATGTCATCAATACCGCGATTACTGGCTGCGTCGATTTCAATCGCGTCAACGTCCTGACCATCCTTAATCGACTGGCAGCTTTCGCACTGATTGCACGGCGTCTCCGTCGGCCCATTGACGCAGTTCAGCGCCTTGGCGAAAATTCGCGCGGTAGTAGTTTTGCCGGTGCCTCGCGCGCCAGTGAATAAGAATGCGTGCCCGATTCGGCCGGTTCGAATCGCGGCCCGCAGGGCGGACGAAATATGCTCTTGTCCGATTAGCTGCTCGAACGTCTGCGGGCGATA
>JAYTAU010000375.1:0-3972 GCA_043737375.1 Planctomycetia bacterium | reverse complement strand
TCGAAATGTACCCCACGGCACCGGTTCCATAATGGTGCTTCCCCGTGCCTCCGGGGTTCCTGCAAAACGAATTCACACTGAAGATAACCTACCGCGCGGCTGTCCGCGGGCGACCGAGTTCGACTTCGACGGCCCGCTGAATGGGGGCCGCCGCCGAAATGATCAGGTTTTGACTGGGCACGTCGAAGAACAGTCGCATTTTGTCTTCATCGACACGAGCGACTGCGGCCAGTTGTTCCTGCATGCGCTCGACGAAGACTTCGGTCGATTCGCCTTGGCGCAGCAGTCCGCGCATCGAATAAAACTCGACATCGGGACGCGACTCGGCGGCGGCAAGCGTGGTGATTTCGACGGTGCGATCACCAATCAATCGGTAGGTCAGACCGACGGGCGCAGTCAAAGGCCCCAGCGTCTCGAACAACGGTCGGTCGCTGATTTTCAAGATCGACTCGGTCTGGGCCGAAAGTTCCGCGCCGGACAAACCGACCGCATCGACCAACACCAAAGCGCCTGTCTGTTGTTGCAAATGTTCGACAACCCGTGCAAATGGCGTCGGTTGTCCAAAGCCTGCCGTGACGGATTGTGCGAACGACGTTTTTAGTTTTGCCGTACTGTGCGTCAACTCGAAACGGCGCGGATCGAACCGCGCGGAGCCGGCCTGCCGAGCGTCGAATCGCGTTCGTAACGGTCGCCCGCGAGCGACGCGCAATTTTTCGCAGAGCACGACAATTTGATCGTGAGCAGTTTCGGTTTGCTCGACCACTAGTGCGTTGTCGACGACCGTAATGCCGGCCATGCCGCCGGCTTCTTTCCAAGAATTCGGCGCGATCGACATTCGCACCAACCGGGCCAATTCGCCGATGGCCGGATCGCCGGGCCGAACCAGATCGTCGACCGCATAGCGAGATCGTCGGATGGTTGCCGATTCGAGCGTCGTGACGACCAGTTGTTCGGCTGCGGCAGGATGTGCAACGGGCTGACTCACCAAACCGTGCGGGTTGAGTGCTTTGTCGAGAACCTGGCGCAACGTAGTGTTATCCAACTGAATTGAAACCTGCAGATCGGCGGTCAAGCCGCGGCCGGCGAGCGCATCGGCATCGATCGAAATCGGGATCGTACTCAACTGCGAGATCGCGGCAAGAAACTCATGCAGCGGCGTTTGGCTGAAACGAACTCCAGACAAGGGCATCGCAAATTGCGCCTCCAGGTCGATCTTGCGCGGAGGAATTCGCTTGAGAGGAACATCGACCGTCGCGGCCGGCAATTCGCTATTGATTGCTGCGGCAGGATCGGCAATATCCGGTTTTGCAGCGACGGTGGATTTTACGACTGCATCCGGTTCGGGATTGTCTGTTCTTGTTGCGATCGGTCCCGCAGGGGCATCGGGTGGAATCGACAAGTCACCCGCGTTGGCATTGCCTGGTGGACTCGTTACCTGTTCGCGCGGTACGACAGCCGATGCGGCGGCATCGGTCGGCAACTTGTTCGCGATTCGGGGTCCTTCGCCGGCGTCGCTCGTCTTCGGCGGGCCGGCAAGTTCGTTTTCCAAATTCTTCGCAGCATCAATTCTTGCGACATCATTCTTTGCAGTGCTGTTCGCAGCAGAGTTGTCGGTATCTGGATTGTCTGTTGCAGCCGCGTTCGAGCCTGCCTCATTCGTGTTGCTGATCACATTGGACGTTTCGTCGGCAGGGTCATGCTGTGCGATATTATCGCCCTGTTTCGCTTCGACGATCGACCAGGCCGCGTAGCCGAGCAGAGAGACGCAAAGTATCGCCGCGCTGATGGACGCGCCGACGACCAACCAAGCGGTGCCAAACCCGTCAGCAGCCGTGGCGGGTTCGAAAGCGAGGTTGCCAGGGGGTAAAACGCCGTGGGGTAAAGTTACCGGAAGCATGGGTGCCGCGCCCACCGACACAACACTAGCGGCGATGCTTGATGCAGCTACTTGGGGCCCGGCAACGCTCGTCGCTGCAATCTGAGGCGCGGTGCTGTTGGGTGAGACCGCACTTGGCGCGGCAGTGTGGGAGTTGACAGCGACCTGTGTCGGCAGGGGCGGCGGGCCGACGATCGGAACGACTCCGGCGGCGATGGCGGCTGCCTGCTTGGGTTTGGATTTCTTGGTTTGCGGCACAGGCTGCGGCTTTGGTCGCGCATCGCTGGGCAACATGGCGGCCGCAACCGCAATCAGATTTTCGAAACTCTCACGCGGATCTAGCGGAATCGGCTGCGAGGATGGCGATTGCAGGATCGCAGGCCCAGGGTTCGATTGCGGAGTTCTAATGATCGGCCCGCTCGAATTATTGTCGTTCGATTCGACGACCGAGCGCAGCGAATTGGCGGCGCTGGCATCGACGATACTTTCACCCGCTGATCCCGCCTGGACACACACCATGCCGCCGCATTTGGGACAGGCCAAGATCTGCCCAATCGCTGCCGGGTTGGTGACCCGAAGCGGAGCGCGGCATGTCGTACAGTGGGTGGTGAAGGGTGTCATGCAGTTGAAGTTAATTTCACTCTCGTTACCACGCTCTGCGTGGTAACGGCTGATCCTGCCGCTCTGCGGCACCTGGAGCTATTGGAAGCGTTATCGCATTTTAGTACTTGGACGCGGAGCGTCCGACACTGCGTTCCCACGCAGAGCGTGGGAAAGAGTAAAGTTAACGGCCCTCCCCGCTCGTTCCTCGCTGCCTCTCCCAAGGGGAGAGGAATTCTATTGCATTCGTTCAACTTGTCGCTCGGAATGCCGCGCAGCGTTTTTCTACACGGCGTTCTATTTTTTGCCCTCTTTCGTCGGAGTAGTTTTGCTTGGGGGTGTCGCAAATTCCGGTGGCAGCTTGTCCCCTCGCTTGGCTACGGCGGCGCGAGTCGTGATAAAGATCATCTCCTCGCCACCAGCCTGCTTGGGCTTGATGACATAGACTAGTTTACCGTCTGGATTGGCCTTAAGCATGATTGCGCGAAGGATTTCGTCGGCCGGTTTGTCCTTTTGATCCAAACCGAACGATTGATTTTTGGTGATGCCCTCGGTTTCGAAGTCTTTTCCCACCATTTCGATGGGAACGCCAATATCTTTACTCAGAGTATCGAGCGAGCTTTGCAACGAATCGCTTGGGAACACAAGTGACGTTTTCTTTTTCAGTTTTTCTGCCACAGCGTTTGGTTTTGCGATACTATTACCGGTCGTAGATCCGGTTGCAGCGCCGCCCGTCGCACCCCCTTGATCGGCCAATGCCAGTTCGGTCCCCATCAGTAAATTATGCGCGGCAATTACCGGCAGATAGCAATTCAGCACGGTCTGATCATCCTCGGCTTCAGCACGAAGCTGGTCCTTGAGAAACTTGACCATCTGTGGAAAGCGAAACAGCAACTTGCGGCTGTACGGCGGCAGATTCATACCGTTGATGTAGTTTTCGATCTGGTCGGCGGATTGGCGAACGCGATTTTCGAGGTCTCGCGCCAGGCTGCCTGCGCTCTTGTCCAAACTGCCGACCATCCGCAGCTCCAAATAACTCACGTCGGTCAAGTGTAGGCTAAACGCCGCCGATCGAACCGTACCGCCGAAGAAACCTTCGATCGGTTTGACGAGTCCTTGTAGTCCGCCGGCAAACAGTTCGCGCCCTTCGTCGACCAAATAGCCGGGCGGAAACATCAGCGAGACCATCCGGTGCGCGTCGGTGTTCGGCAGCAGCTTGACCATCTCGCGACGCGCGAGGGTTCCCGTTCCGCCGTCGAGGATTTGCTTGATCTGATCGGGTTGGGCAACGACTAAAACCTTGCCGTTTTCTGCGACCGGCAAATAGTAGGCGGCTGAACCGGTTTGCAAAAAAGTGCCGGAACCGTGCGACACCGTTTGAGCACCGGGTAACTTGCCGGCCAGACTTTCAGCCGATACGGCATGCAGCGGTCGAATGACGAACGTGGGAACCAGCGCTTTGTTGTGTAAGGTCCAGCCGACCAGCAGTTGCTCGA
>JAYTAU010000374.1:0-9759 GCA_043737375.1 Planctomycetia bacterium | reverse complement strand
CTTTCTTTCGCACGCTGTCCAAGTCGCTGTCGGGGGGCAGATTAACTTGTGCCAAACCGGTTACGCCTGGCAATACTCGTAGTCGATTCGAATAGCCTGGAATCGCTTCGGCCAGGGTTTCGGTAAACTCGGGCCGTTCGGGACGCGGTCCGACCAGAGCCATCTCACCGAATACGACATTAAACAACTGCGGTAGTTCATCGATGTGCGACGCTCGCAGTGCGCGCCCGACCGGCGTGATGCGAGGATCGCTCGAGTCCGTGGTCCAAACAGCTCCCGTGGCCAATTCGGCATCGAGATACATGCTGCGAAGTTTTAGAATCGTAAATATTTTTCCGTTGCGACCGACACGCTTCTGACGATAGACCGCGGGGCCCGAAGAAGTGAGACGCACCGCGACGGCTGCGATCAACATCAGGGGGATCGCGGGAATTAACATGAGCGCGGCAATCAAGCGGTTCAGAAAGCCCGACCAGCGAAAATAGCTCGCCGGGACGACTTCTCGATAAACGATCGGACTGCGGAACCAGTCGTTGGTAACGAAGGAATCGGCGGTGTCGGCGGGCAACTGACGTTTTTTGATCTTGGCGGTAACGGCATTCATGGGCTGAGTCTCTCGGGATGCTTGATCGCAGGCGGCGGGCGGCTCGATTCATTCTCGAGCCGACTACCAAAACTCCGTGGCACTGCAACTATTTCCAATTCGAACTTAAATCGGCCAAAAATCGCCGGCAGGTGTCGTGGTTGTCGGCGGCATTCGCGCCAGTGTGAACACTGGTTACTTGCAACTTATAAAGCATGGCTGAATCGCCCAAGGTAAGCCGCGGCTGATTCGGGCCTTCCCATTTCTTCGCATCGCGCGACCAAGCGTAGTACAACCGCAGGGTTTGACCTTCGAGCGTACGCGCTCGATAAGCTGTCTTTAGAAAGACGTTCGCGGATTCGCCGCCAGGATGAATCGTCGTCGGGCCACTCCCTTCGATCTGCTCGAATTCGCGGCTGTTCATACATACATCCGGAGTGTGTGCCAACAACGGGCCGGACGGCCCGACCATCAGAACGAGATCCACCACATCACCGTTGACCGTACTGACGTAACGGCGGTTCAGATGCCCTGCGCAGCGAAGCATTTTGACGGTTCGATCGTCGAGGCGCTGGTCCGATTTGAGTTGCCATTCGCCAAACTGCGAGGGCATTGTCGCGAGCCGTTGAATCAGTTCATCAGTCGATGCGGCGGACATTTCCGTATCATGCGCGGAAAGCCGAACGGCGATGGTCGCCAGGGTCGCGATCATCAGGCATGCAAAATATGCGAACCGATTGGTGATCATCGTGAACCTATTTCCTGTGACTTGCCGGCAGACTTTGGTACTGTCGATTTGGACATAAAATCGGCAAGCTGCTGTTCAATGTTTTTGAGCGATGTGCGCTCGAATGGCGTGAGCAGTTCGCGGTCGAGTTTGTTAAGCTTCGCTTGTCGCAGCGCCTCTACTGCCTCGTCGAAACCGCCAACTTGTACGCAAACGGCAGCCAAATGAAATTGATAGCGGGCACTACCGGGCGATAACGCAACGAGCCCCTTCAGCATCCGACGGGCTTCTTCCGACTTACCGGCTTTGCCGAGTACCAGTGCCTGGGTATCGCGCAACTCGTTGATGGGGCCTGCCAGTGAAATTGCCCGGCTGATGAACTGTAAAGCCTCTTGTTCACCGCCCGGCACCTCGAGCAAAACCATGGCCAAGTTGTTCAGGAGCAGCACGTTTTGCGGAGTTTTGCGTAATGCCTGACGATAGAGCGCGATGGCTTCGTCGGTTCGACCTTGCATATGTCGCAAGGTCGCAAACTCGAACGCCAGATTTCCCTCGGAACCACGGACTTCGATTGCAGCTTCCAACCGATGTTCGGCGTCGGCAAAGCTGCGTCCTTCGTTCGCGGCAAACGTGAGTACGTTGCTGAGCAGTTGAATCGAGTCGGCGGAATTGTCTGAGCCTTGCACGTGTTGGTCGGCAAGTTGCACGGCATCGTCGATTTTTCCGTGTTCCAACAACCAAGTTGCGAACGATTGTCGCAGGCCGTTTTCGGGAAATCGCTTTAGCGCTTCACGAAATACCAATTCACCCTGCGCGTCGATTTTCAGTTCCGAACAAAGCCGGCCCATCTCGCGAGCAAAGATCGCGGCTTGTTTTCCGTCGGTCAAGCGAAGAAAGCCGGCATTCTGAAATTGTTGTACGACGGCCAAGACTTCCTGCGATGGTTTGCCCAGGGCTTGCAACCAGGTTGCATGCGAACGGGCGGTTTGGATCGAGGAGGGATCGACTTCGTTCAGACGTTTGACGGATTCCTCGGCTTCGACGGCCAAGTTATTTCGGATCAGAAAATCAACATAAGCTGCCAAGAAAACGGGGGCGGGCTTGCCTTCCACCAATTTCGCTAGTTCCGCCTTGGCCAGTTTGATCTCCTTCTGAGCCTCGTAGACGGCGGCCAACAGCCGACGATCCGTTGGTTGGGGCGAGGTTGATTCTTTGACCAGCGGTTCGAGCAGCCTGCGGGCCTGAGTCAGGTCGTCCGGCTTGCCGCGTTTCAACAAGAAGATGGCCTGAAGCCTAGTGTCGGTCGTCTCGGCGGAACTCGTTTCAAGCAGTGCCACGGCTTCGGCATAACGATCTTCCGTCCCTTGTACCGCCAGCAGAATCGCCAGGTTTCTCTTGGCGGACTTAGAACTAGGATCCAATTCCAAAAGGCGACGATAGGCTTGTTCGGCTTTGTCCGGCGAAAAACTGAGGTAGAAGCGAGCCAGTCGTTCGTGCAACGCTTTATCTTTGGGCAGCAATGCCAAGGCCGCCAAATACGATTTCTCGGCTTCTTGAAAATCGCCAAGCAATTGAAAGGCCTGGGCCAATGCTAAGAGACGCTGCGGTTCGGCGAGTTTTGCTTGTCGGCGAAGACCATCGATTGCCCGGCGAGCTTCGTCCTGATTGTTTTGTCGGGCGTGAAACCACAACAAACCACTCCAACTACGATAGTCGGTGGGTGCCAATTGGACGGCCAGATCAAAGGCTTTTTGAGCCTCAGCCGCCGCCTTCGTACGCTCCGGCACGGACTCGGTGCGCTCGGCCGCGATGGCCAAGGTTTGCCCTAGCCAGATTTGTGCCAGTGGATCTTTGGGTCGCAATTGCGCACCTGAACGTGCCGCCGCAATGGCTTGATCGAAATTGCCGGATTGCAAAAGCACGCGCGGTGAAAGCGCTTCGAGGTTGGGTGAATCAAAGCCGACATTCTGAAGTTGTTTAAGGTACTGATCGGCCTCGGCCCAGCGATTTCCGGCATACAAAACCGAGATCAAGCCCTCGAACACGGTGACATTTCTGGCTCCGGCTTGAATGGCGCGGCGGTAAGCGTCGGCTGCTTCTTCGACTTGGCCAAGTTGTTGCGCCAGCCATCCTTTAAGCTGCAAAGTGCCCGACCATGCCGGTCGCAAGCCCTCAAGCTCTTGTTGAATTCGAGCTGCTTCTTGAAAACTCACGGAGTTGGAACTGGCCTTGGAAGCCAGTCGCATGCCGCGAAAGAACCTCCACAGACTGCCGTCGGCGCCTTCGATCGCTTGAAGTGCTAACTCGCGTTGCTCGAGATCGGCAAAGTCTTTCTTCTGCAGGGCTAGTTCCGCCAGTTGTTCGCGGGACCAGAGATCGTTGGGGTATTTATCGACGATCGCCGTCAAAAAAGTCTTGATATCGCCGTCCGCAGCTTGCAATTTGACGCTAGCAATTCGCCGCAACCATATCGGCTTTTCCGTATCCGAGGCATCGTCGGCATGCGACTGGAGAATTTTCCGGCAAGCCGCGAAATCACTGCGCCGCCGATGGAGTTCAGCTTCGAGCAGCGAGATACTTTTTGCATCACCGTTGGGTAACTGGCGCAAGGCCGCGAAAGCCTGATCGGCACGTTCGGTCTCGCCCATCGACTGGTAGGCTAGCACTGCAATCGGCAACGAGGTGGTTGGGTCGGAAGCGACCGTTCGTTCAATAATTGCGACCGCTTCGGATCGTTGATTTCGCGTGACTTCTGCTTGAGCTTCAACAAACGCCAGATCGACCGAACCTGCATTCGCCGCTTTAGCATTGGTTACGACGCTATTGAACTGACTCCAATCGGAATCGCCCGACTGGCGTTGCCGGTCGAGCATGGCGCGGGCGTACGACGTCCAACCGGAAGCGGGAGCTTGCGGATGCTTCATCGCCGCAGCGAACAATTCGAGGGCCAGATCGAGTCGACCGACCGTCTGCCAGGCTTCGGCCGCCGCTAATCGGGGCAGCGTTTTTTGCTTAGTCGATTCGGCCTGCTTTTCGAAGGCTTGCGCCGCTAACTCATGGTAACCCAACTGAACGTAAACCTCGGCAAGGCGTTGCCAGCGATGGGCACGCAACGACCCGTCATCGTTTAGATCATTCCTTTGCGAACGACTTACGGCAAGTTGTCGTAGCAAGGGCGCTGCGCGATTCAAATGTCCCACGCCGATCAGCCGCTCTGCTTCCAACGCTTCGATATTTTCTTTTAGTTCGGTGCGAGCGGCCAATCCCAACAACGGCCCAATTTCTTCGAGCCGCTGCCGGCCTTCCAATATCGATTTCTCCGCGTCGTCGAATTTTTTGGTTTGCAGGTTGGCTTGCACAAGCAACAACCGCAACGATAAATCGTTGATGCCGACTTGTTTCATGGCGTCTTGCAATATCGCGATTGCTTCCTCAGCGAGATTTCTGCGCAGCAGCGACGATGCTCGTCCCACATAGGAACGAGGGTCGGTAGGCCGTAGTTCGGCTGCCCGGACATAATGCCGATCCGCTGTTGCGTGTTCATTGCGACGTTCAGCAGCATTGGCGGCTGAAAGCACGATGTCCACATTGTCGGGTTCGAGGGCCAACGCTTGTTCAATCGCGCTCGCCGCTTCGGCCAGTCCGTACTTCGTTCGATATCGGTAGAGCGATAGCTGGACGAGTCCCGACTTCGGTTGCGCGACTGCCAGCTTGGCCATGACGTCGTCGGCCAGGCGTGCGCGGGCAGAAGCATCCGGTTGGGTCAGTTGCTCACGATATGTTTCGGCCACCAGCTCCGCCAAGCGAATATCGTTAGGGTTGACGGCCAGGGCGATCTTGCCGAGTGAAACCACTTCAATCGCGGCAACAGGGCCGCGGGGCGCGGTTTGTTGATACCAAGCGTAAGCCAGTAACCGCAACGCGGTGTCGGCGTCCGGTTTTTCGGTCAATAGTTTAGCGGCTTCGAGCTTGTTTTCATAAACTGCCAAGCCCTTGAGCATTTCAGGTCGAGCGAGTTTTCGATCGCCAAAAAGCACCGTCAAGCATTCGTCTTGCGCTTCGGTGTGGCGACCCAACTCAAGCAAGATTTCGGCAAGCCTGACCCGAAGGTCGGTACGATCCTCAGCATGACCCAACGCCGCAAGATAATGTTCCGCGGCGCGTTGTTTGGCAGCCGGATGCGTCGCACCTTTGTCGAAGACCTGGGCCAAGACGACACGCGCCGGGCCATCGTAGGGGCGAAATTTCAGATACCGAAACAGCGTTTCGGCGGCCGCTGCGAAATTACCTTCGGATTCGAGTTGTTTGGCGCGGTCGAACAGCGCGGCGGCATTGAGGCGAACTTGGACGGAATGAAACGCGACTAAACTTGGTACGGCGATCAGAACGATCAGCACCGAAATCACTAGTAACCGTAAATTAAGCGACCAACTTCGCGCGGTTCGAGATGCAAGGCGCGGGGAAGGCGCCGGCATCGCGGATCGGTCGTTACTCGTGACGGTGGTTCGTCGTTTTTTGTGTTTCATACGATTTGCTGTCCGACTCGTCGTTGATTTCGCAATAGCGTTTCGCGAATTACGCCAAGTACTCGCCGTAGTGATATGCGTAACTATTACTGGACAGACCGCTCATCACCGCACCGATCCGAGCTACTCCGGCTTGCACCAAGCGGTTGTGGGCCAGCCGAACTTGACTGGCCCGGCTATGATCTTTTCGTGCGCAAAGCAGTACTCCATCTGCCTGTTTTACGATCTGCAGAACTTCGCTGGCAGACAAGATCGGTGCCACATCGATCACAATATGGCCATAACGGGTCCGCAGTTGTTCGATTAGTTCGGGAAAACTGCTGCCTGCGAACAGCCGATGCGGATGGGACGAGGAGTTCCCCGCCGGCAAGATGTGCAACCCGTCTTCCCACGTCACCACGGCGTCATCGATCGAGCACTTGCCGACCAGCACATCGGATAGACCAGGTCCGTCGTTCACGCCGAATAACGTATGGATATCCGGGGCGCGAACATCGCCGTCGATGATCAATGTGGGACGTGGATCATTCCTTGCCCAACCGGCCGCCAACTGCGATGCCAGACTCGTTTTTCCTTCGCCGGAAACGGCACTGGCAACGACCAGCACTTGCGTGTCTTTCCAATCATTCGAGACCGAAAGCATGGTTCGCAAGGCTTCGACACTTTCCTCGAAGATGGCCCGATCGCGCGTATACTTGCGCGAAGTCCCCCCGAAGGAGAGCAGCGGTCTGCCAGGCAGCACGGCAATCTCGCCGAGCAACGCCAAATTAGACTGTTCCAAGATTTGCTTGGATTGATAGACGCGGCGCGTCAAAACCTCGAACGCGCCAAAAGCCGCAAACGGCAGGATCAAACCGCCGAGAACTGCGATTGCCAGTTGCTTGTACGGCCAGACTTGAATCGGCGTACGTTGGGCCTCGGCCGCCTGGATCAACACGACTTGTTCGGGGCGTTGCGGCGAGAGGTACTCGATATTGAGCGCAAAAATTCGATCTTCGATTTTGTCGGCAACTTCTTTGGCACGCGCCAAATCGCTACGGACAAATTCGACCCGATAGCGACCGCCGGTTTGGCCGTCGAGTTTGCGTTTTTCTTCATCGATTCGACTGTTCAAGTTCTTTTCGCGCAACCGATAATCTTGCAGCCCCGCCTTGAACTGAGCCAGTTGCTCGCGGCGTAACAACATGCGGTGGTCGCTGTCGAGTTTGGCGACCTGTTGGCGAAGTTCTTGACGAAGCGACTTCAGTTGCGATTCATAGTCGCTGATCCGCCGCTCATATTCGACCCGTGCCGATGATCCGGCACGCACCAACAATAAATCGCTTTTGGCCTTGGTGATGCGCTGATTCAGACTCACTACCTCAGGATACTGATTGATCGCCGATTCAATCTCCGAGCCGGCCACCTCTTCGATAGGTTCTTGCTTTTCATAGACGCTCGATTGGGCTTCCAACAACTGTCGCTGGACCTCGGTTTCACTAAGTCGCTGCTGCAGCGCCTGAAAGGCAGGGCTAAGCTGAATCACGTTTTGACCGATCATCAAGGTCGAATCGGCCGGATACTCCTTGACCAGCTCTTGCAGTTTTTCTTCGAGTGTCTTGACTTTTTCGACCTGCGACTCTTTTTCTCGCCGTAGCGCATCGAGCAATTTGCGGGTTTGCTCGTCCGACTGCGTGTTTTGCAAAGTGAAATAGGATTGAACGATTTCGTCGACCAGCTTTTGGTTGTTGTCCGGATTCGGACCTTTGACGGCTACGGTGAACAACTCCGATCGCCCCAAGGCCTTGACCTCAAGATGTTTTTGAATCCAGTTCAGCGGATCCTCTTCTTGTCGCAGTTCGGGAATGCGTGCGATCGCCGGTTTGGCGAGCACCTTGGCCAGCACGACTCGGCTTTGAAGCAGTTGAATTTGAGTTTCGACAAACTGGTCCGATGCTTCATCCATTTTGACGGCGATGAACGGACGATGACGCCGAATTTGCAACCATGCCTCGGCGCGATATTGACGCTCGAACAGATACCAGACCAGTGCCACAGCCACGGCCGCACACAAAATTCCGAGGGGGATCGCGATTTTGGACCAACGACAAATCACGTACCAGAGCAGTCCCAGCGAAATCGAGGAACTCTCGCTGTCCTGGTTCGTTCCGTCGGATCCGGAATGGCGAACGATGACCGGTGGACTGATCGCGGGAAATGTGTGGCCGGCAGGAATAAGTTCGTGATTCATGGCGAGATAAGATGGTGGAAAGTCTTAAGTGGCGGCGTTACGGGCCGATCGTTGCAAAGATCGCGGCGATTCAAGCGACGGCGCCAATTCTTCGCGGAACAAGTGTCGCCAGTAAATCAGCGACAACCACAATGTGGTGGCGGCGACCGGCACCACGATCCATCCGGCCAAGTCGTGCGAAATCGCTTTCGAAGCGTCATCCGAAACATATTGATAGGCAAGTCCGGTGGCCACGACTCGAACTGCGTTGGCAAACAAGGCGACCGGCACAATACAAAACACCAGAAATACTCGTTCCAGCCAATTGCGACTGACCAACACTCCCAGGGCAAACGCCAGGGCTCCAATCATCACCAGCATTCGCAGGCCCGAACAGGCCTGCTCGATTTCCAATTGAGTGGTGCCCAGATAGATGGTGTTGCCTTCGGCAACCGCAGGCTGACCGAATAGTTGCAATGCCCAGCAACTGATGATGGTGGCGATGCGCTGGAGGGGGCCGCTCAGCAGATGCTCCATGCGAAACGGCAGCGGTATCATAAAAAACAAAAACAGAATCGCCGGCAATGCCCAAATCAGCAGGCGTCGCCCGCCAAAGAGGCAACAAACAGCCGCAATCCAAACCACCAGCGACCAGTGACTAAGCGGAGTCAAATAGAAGCGATTGCCGGCATAGGCCAACGCGCCGCTTGCCGCCAGTAGAATGAAACCCAACCAGTCCGGCACTCGCTCGATTTTAGGACGGCGATCTCGACGACACCACAAAAACAACGCGGCAATCGGGACCACCAGATATCCGTGCGAGTAATCGGGCTCGGTTTCCCAAGCCTCGACCAACTGCAGCAGATTGCTGCCATAGCACCAGATAAATACGACCGACAATGTCAGTGCGGTAACAACACTCTCCCAAGTCCAAACAGCGCGAGCGGTTGGTGGCACTTTTGCCAGACTTGGCTCAACCGAATCGTTGCCGGACATCGCCGGACTGACTTCTACTTGGTTTGCGGCCATTGGCTGGGTTTCGACAACCGTCGTTGCAAAGCTAGCGGTATGACGCGGGTCGCCTGAATTCACGCGGGCAAGGCTAGTATCGTTAGGTGAATAGGGTGATACCGATCGAACACATTGGCGATGGACGCCGGTGCTGTATCACATGGAATTGCCTGTAGTGCGCGCGCACTCCGTTCTTGTCGGTTGCATAAACCGAGAAAAAACTAGTTGAATCGCGTCGTGCGAAACTTCGTTCGAATTTTCCACCATCCAAGCTCGCCCTAGCCTGGTCTGGCTGCCCTAACGACGCCAACGCTTCTGGAGACCGGTAGACTATTGCCCCTAACGGTCACCCTTTAAGGATATTTGATTGTCCGATGTGTGGTGGGAACGGACCTACCCTTAACACAGCAAGATAGCCCGAATCAACATTTCAACCTGACTGCCCGACTTCCGAGAATCTTGCCCTAATGCCCATCGCACCTTTTGTTAAAGCAGCAACCTACAAATTACTTGGCCCGTTAGCATCGACACACTTTCCTTCTTCCTTCAAACTCGATCGGCTCTATCGTAGTCGCCAACCATTGAGTGTCAAGAATTAAAATCCGCGGATGTGGAAGGACTCACAATCGATCTGTTCATAATTGATCTTGTGATATGCTAGACGCCGCAATGCAAGCAACTAGCTGCTTATGACGATTGTTTG
>JAYTAU010000373.1:0-1489 GCA_043737375.1 Planctomycetia bacterium | reverse complement strand
CCACCCATTGCAATGGGTGGGATGCGGTTCGAGTACTCAATCCGCGTCGAGTTCATTTTGATAGTCACCGCGTTGCGACCACTTCGGTCGCGAGAACGGCCCATCCTCTCGACCGATGAGAAACAGCATCGCCAAGCCGACCAACATCAAAAACGGCGCAGCAAAAACCATCGCCGCGGGCACAATCGCTCCGAGTTCCGCAAACCGTCCGCTGAATTCCTCGCGACCGGCCGTGTCGAACAAGCCCCAACTGCCGATTGCGGCCAACGCGATCGCCACGAGCAAGATGATTGCGCCGAGAAGTTTCATGAAGCTGCGGTCAGTTGTCCGTGATCAGTCGTCCGTTGCCAGCTTGAGAACGATCGTTTCAGTTACGCCGTACAGGGAACCCCTGCTCGCCAAAATCTTATGTCCCGCTCCCGACCTCCTACATCCTACCTCCCACATCCTCCGCCCGTTCGGCGATCCGCCGCATCGCCCGTTCGGCGACGTTTCGCTCATTCTTAAACGCCAGCATGACTAACGCCTCGTCGATTCTCACCCAACGGGCCTCGCGAACTTCATCATCATGGTCGTTCACATCGCCGCATTGATAGGCCATCAGAAAAAAGTGTACGCGTTTATGGAATCGCGTTTTTAGCCCCTGCTTATCGCCGACGTAAAAATATTCGATCGTTTCGAGCGTCTCGAGTAGCTCGGCGTCGATGCCCGCTTCCTCGCGAACTTCGCGCAGCGCGGCCTGTTCGGGCGTTTCCCCGGTTTCGATCGTTCCCTTGGGCAATTGCCAGCGATGCTGACGACCGACGGCGATCAGCGCAATTTCGATGTGGCCGGTCGCCGACTGGCGAAACGCGACACCGCCGGCAGAATATTGAGAATCGGTATCCAACATGAATGGGACGGGATGGTTCGTATGCGGCTGAGTGCGACAACGGCATTGTAGCGAACGACCGCGACGTTGTTCATGTGTGAGCGTTAGTTTTGCAGGTGCTGTACCAAGTCGGCGACAATCCGTGATCAGCCCCCGGCAAAGCCGGGGGCTGAAAGATTTGCGGCATATCTTGCCCAATCAAAAAAACCGACCTACTTTCGAGACGCTCACACGATGGCCCACGGAAGTAAAACGGAATTCATTCCGTTTGCATTCATTCCGTTTACGCAGCTCGTTCGATGCTGGAAGACGGAATGAATTCCGTCCTACCGCAGATTTGAATTCCTTCTTGCCGCAGCATTGAAATCAGGCCGGCAGGTGCGGTAAAATCTGTCGTGCATGACTCTATCCTGCATGACTCTGCGTAAACCCATCCCACCGGCGAAACAAGCAGACGCAAGTGCGCACTAAAGCATGGCAATATGCGGAATAATTCGCGCGATATTTCAACGCTCAGCGTTACCGAAGTGCAATGCTCCCTTGAGTTAACGAAGAAATGTCGCACGAATTAGCTAGGGATTTATTCCGCATTTTCGGGAATTTGTGACATGTCGCGGA
>JAYTAU010000372.1:0-3987 GCA_043737375.1 Planctomycetia bacterium | reverse complement strand
TCCGAACTCCGCACTTCCTCGCTGCTTGCCCCTCGCCCCTTTTCCCTTCCGTTTGACATGCCCCCTCCCCGCGACTATATTCCAACCCGGTTTACGTGTGTTGGTGTTCGGCGCGCCAGTTTTGTGGCAGTCGATCAACAGGGAACACCGGTGCGGCTCGTACGGTCAAACTCAATTGCCCGTGCAGCCAATTCCGGGACGGCCCCGCCGCTGTAACCGAGTGTTAATGGATCGGCCTATCTAGTTGGCCATTGTCGTTTAAAGTAGGACGGAATTTATTCCGTCCGCCTGTGTCGGTCGGCAAGTTTTGCCGCACGCTGCGAGACGACGAGAAGGCCCGGCCGATTCAGCTCGGAAGTCAGAAGACCTACCAACGCATAAGTGGATGCAGCACTCCGCGAGGGACGGAGTCTGGGTCGGTACTTCATTGATTCACCTTAGGAACGCGGTTTCGCTTTCGAGCTTGCGCCACATGCTGGTCGCATCCGTCAGTATCCGGTCGCATGCGCGAATTGCGCCGCACACGTCCATGCTATCCAAAACAACATTGCGCCGGGGTGCCATGCCCACTGCCCTGAGTGGGCATGAGCGTCATCGTTCGGTGGGAGTTGCATGCTGGACTTTCGCACGGTTCACATGCGCACGCAAAGCCGTGGGCATGGCACTCGGCATGAAACAGCCCATACATCGGGGCTTTACGCTCGTCGAGCTACTGGTCGTGATCAGTATTATCGGCGTGATGGCGGCGCTGTTGTTGCCGGCGATTCAATCGTCGCGCGAGGCCGCTCGTCGCACCTCGTGCAAAAACAATTTGCGTCAAATCGGCATCGCGCTGAATAGCTATCACTCGTCTCACAGACACTTTCCGATCGGCTGCGTCGAATGGCGCAGCGGTCCAGACGCTAGCAAGCGGCAACTGGCCTGGTCGGCGTTTCTACTGCCCTATCTCGAAGAGACCGCGTTGCATGCGTCGCTCGATCTCACGCAAGCGTTCGACAGCTCTGTGAATGCGACCGCGGCGGCGACCATCGTGCCGGTTTATATCTGTCCCAATTCGTCGCGCGATTCACACCTTGTCGACGGTCGCGCGGCTTGCGACTACGGCGGAATTTTCGGCGAGCGGATCGCCGGCCCCAACAATCCGCCCAAGGGAATCATGCTGCTCGACGTGCCGATTCAAGCGGCGCATATTCGCGACGGCCTGTCGAAGACGCTCATTGTGGGCGAGGACTCGAAGTTCGCCGACGGTCAGTGGATCAACGGTCGCAACATTTTCGATCAAGCGTTTGCCATCAACGCGGCCCCAGGATTCGAGAACGACATGCGTAGCGATCATCCCGGCGGCGCACACGGACTAATGGCCGACGGCTCGGTGCATTTTTTATCCGATGAACTGGAACTCAGCACGCTCGCGGCGCTTTGCACGCGGGCACGCAGCGACATCGTGGGAGAATACTAAGGCGAGGAGTGGGCAGTGAGTGACGAGCAATGAGAAATGAGGAGCAAGCAATGAAAGTGTTTAGCCGCTCTCGGTACCAGAGCGATTCAAGTGCGGAGTCTGAAGTGGGAAGTTCGGAGTGAATAGTGTGGAGTGGGTTGTAAATCGCGATCCGCGCTCCCACGGCTGCTTAGCGTTGCGGCCAACGACCCGCCCTTGGCGAGCAATGAGCGAAGTAAGCTTCGGTGAGGGCGAATCGGCTGTCAGAGAAACGGAAGATTTCTAAAGCATAATCAACGAGAAATTTTTTCTAGGAACCATCAGATGAACCGATCGATTTTGTTGCTAACCCAGACAATTCTTCTGTGCGGCGCTGGCTTGTTGCAGGCGGCCGATATCGTAGTTGATTTCGAGGATCTGTCGTTGCCGGTGAACGGCTCATTTATCGGCGATCCTGGAGTCAATACGCTCGGGATTTACTCCAATCCGTTCACATCCCGCAGTGCCGGCTTCAACAATACCTTCGAGATCAACAATTTTGGCACGGTTGAAAACCCGGCAATTTTCAAATCTTGGTCGGGCTGGGGATATTCTCGCACGACGGATATCACGACACCCGGCTACGACTTCGTTAATTTCGTCAAAACGAACGAAATGAGCGCGTTCAACTTGCCCGCCGGAGGCGGTGCCGACGGCTCGCTGCAATACGGTGTGGCCACGTTTGGATTTGTGCCTTCCCAAAATCCCGTGATCGAACTGCCCGACGACTATCGCGCTACCTCGATTCAAGTGGCCAACACCACGTATGCCGCGATCTCGATGCGCGACGGAGATCCGCCGGGGGGATTTGCACGTAAGTTCGGTACCGACAATCCCGTGACACCTGCGACAGAGGGCGACGATTGGTTCTTGTTGAAAATCATCGGCCGCAACGACCTTGATCAACTGGTGGGCAATGTCGACTTTTATTTGGCCGATTATCGCAACGCCAACAATGCGTTGGATTACATCATCGACGAATGGACGACCGTTGATCTCTCGTCGTTGACCGCGGCGACCAAGCTCACGTTCGCGCTCTCTTCGAGCGACAACAGTGCGTTTGGCATAAACACCCCGGCCTACTTCGCCATCGATAATTTAACTTTGACGGCGGTGCCCGAGCCGGGGAGCATCGCGTTGTTGGTGATCGGCGGCATTGGACCATTGCTTCTGTTAAAATATTCTCGCAAAGGCGCGAAGGACGCATAGTAACGAAAGCATCGCAAGCGATCTGCATGGAACAGAATCCCTATGAATCGCCGCAAGAAGCCGCCAGCCCTACGAAACAGTCGTCGGAAGTGGTGCGGCATCGAGCACTACTTTCATTGCTCTTTGTGCTTATTGCCTGCTGCGGAATAGTTTATTTGGTGTCTTCGCTCATGAGTATATTTGTCTACGGAAACGGACGGCTGCTTATACCGGGTGACAACTTTGTAATAATCGCTTGTTCACTTTGGATTCTATTTTTCATTACATTAGCATTCTTGCTGCGACGGATTCGTTTTTAGTCCGGCATTCTCGATGTCCCACACTGACCAAAATCGCCGGGCTTGGGATGCCCTGGTCCGCGAGCAGCAGCGGCACACCAAGCCCGCGCGCGATCAGGACTTTGCCAACCCCTTAGCAGCAATTAATGGCGACGGCTGGCTGGGGCTCAGCATCGCAGGCAAACGCGTGCTCTGTCTAGCCGCCGGCGGCGGTCGCCAGAGCGCGCTGTATGCCGCGGCCGGCGCGATCGTCACCGTGGTCGATCTTAGCCCCGAGATGCTCGTGCTCGATCGCGCGGTGGCGCAAGAGCGATCGCTGAACATCCGCGCCGTCGAAGCCTCGATGGATGATCTCTCGATGCTAAGTAACAGCGAGTTCGACATCGTCTCTCAGCCGGTCAGCACCTGCTACGTGCCCGACATTGCCAAAGTCTATCGCGAAGTGGCCCGCGTGCTGGTTGCCGGCGGGCTGTACATCAGTCAGCACAAACAGCCCAGCAGTTTACAGGCCGACGTTCGTCCCGATGCGCGCGGCTATGAGTTGACCGAGCCGTACTATCGCACGGGGCCGCTGCCGGCGGTCGTCGGTTCGCAGCATCGCGAGCCGGGCACGCTGGAGTATCTGCATCGCTGGGAAGAGTTGATCGGCGAATTGTGTCGCGCCGGATTTGTGATCGAAGACTTGTCGGAGCCGGTACATGCGAAACGGGACGCCGAGCCGGGGTCGTTTGCGCATCGCAGTCAGTTCGCGCCGCCGTATGTGAGGATCAAAGCCCGCCGGTTGGGCGAGGCGAACGGCGAAGACTCGAAGCCGAAACTATGGACGCCGTGATTTTCTCGTTCCCACGGTCCCCGTGGGAACGCGCACTCGGACGCTCCGCTTCCATTCGAGTTCCGTTTGCCCAAGTTATCCGCGCAAATAGCTGCTCATGCAAGACCGCGGAGCGGTCGAAGAGTACGTTCCCACGCAGAGCGTGGGAACGAGACGAAACGAGACGTATTCTTTTCGTAATTCGCCTTCGT
>JAYTAU010000371.1:0-3989 GCA_043737375.1 Planctomycetia bacterium | reverse complement strand
GTCGATGTTACCTGCACGAGCAAAACTCCGCCGGCCTCGCCATTATTGGCTCCACCCAGCACGTTGTTGGTGTCGGAGAAACCAAAGTTGTTGCCGTCGGTGGTGTTGTTGAAACCGACCCAACCGTTGGCTGCGGTGCTGGCTGCCGTGTTGAAATTTTCCGTGACTTGCGCCGCTTGCGCGGAGGCACTTAGCGACAAAGCGATTGCCGCAAACGAGAGGCGTGACAAAAGACGCTTTTTAGCTGACATAAAGAACTCCTGTAAAAAAACGATGCTTGTGCAACAGACTCGATGAACTGCGGATGCCTTTTCCCCGTTTCGACCTTTGACTGCTTCAATTTTTTTCGCGCAGTTGATATTGGCGAATACCGCGTTTTTAATCGAAAGCTAAGGACGACGCAAGTAATTTTAAGAAAATTTAATGAACTTATTTTAATATGTAAATGTGGCATAACGGTACGAAAATCGTCATATTTTCTCGCAATTCAAGTTTTTCAGGAGCGTAGACAAGTGGTCTATTTCATGGAATTAATGATGGTACGTCAGGAAACGCAGCTTGCAAATCAGATTCTTTTTAGGATAAACGACCCAGACCAGTGGCGATTTACGACGAAGTTTTCGTAGTTCACTTGACCTATCCTAGCGCAACAAAATGAAGCTTATTACCGGTCGAAAAACAACTTCCCGATCTTTTCGCCCCTCACCGAAGCGTTCCTCGCCGGCTCTCCCAAGGGAGAGGGAATAGTAAGGAAGTTATTTTCCATCCGCCACTTAAGGGCGTAAACATTTTAGATAATGGTAAAGATCCGCCAACTCGCCATCGGTTATCCCATTCAGCAAACCGTTCGGCATCAACGATGTCGCGCTCGGCTTCATGTCCGATTCGCGAACTCCGTTTAACCGCAGAATTGTCTCAGGACTGATTTGCAATAGCGTGGCGTCAGGTACGTCTTGAATCACGATTCCGTGATAGGTTTTTCCTTCGGTCGTCAGCACCCTAGTCGTTCGATAGGGCGGAGCCACGTCGCGGCTGGGATCCACAATCGCCGTGAATAGATCTTCCCGCGAGAATCGCGTCGTCGCGCCCGCCAAATCCGGTCCCAGCCGGGCCGCGCCCAGATGACAGCGGCGGCAATCACGCCGCTCGAATACCACTTTTCCGCGGTCGGCATCGCCATTTTCCCAATCCAACGCGAGTAGTCGCTGGTGCCATTCGGGACCGCCTTCGAATGCAGTCAACTTCGCCGCTGTGGCGGGGTGATGCTTTTCGAACCACTCGAACCAAGGGCGATACGCCGTAGCAAGCGGAGTTTTTTCCGACTCTTTGACGTTGATCTCCGCACTCGTCCAATGCTTCAGAAGATTTTGCAATGCGGTCCTAACCTCCTTCTCTTCCGGTAATGGTAAGTATCGCTGCAACGCCTTGAGCGCTGCCAAGAGTTCCGCGGGTTGGTTCGCGCTGGGAAGCTGCTTAAGCGCCGCGGCAGAGCGTTTCACAACTTCCGATCGGAGTGACGATAACGACTCGATAAGTACTTCGCGATCGGCTTGCGTCGGTTGATCGGCCAATACAAGGGTGATGGGATCGCGGAGTGATGGCTCATCCCAATGAGAGCGAAACATCGCGCGCATTTGATCCGGCGGCAATGCGGTAGCGAGAGTCACGAGTTCAGAGGTCCAATCTTTTCCACCAGCCTCAACCCGACGAATCAGCGTTGCCGCTGCCTGCGCGCGAAGCCGAGCTTCGAGTCGCTGTGCAAACAGACTATGGTCGGCCAGTGCAAAGCGCTGCGATTGGATTAGCACTTCGGGCAGCCGCGGATCGCGATTGCGAAGGGCATCAAAAATTTCGCCCAAGCGTGACGGCCAATTGCGGCTGGGTAGACGTTTGCCGTCCGCCATTTTTTCTTGCAACAACAACAGTGCCTCAGCCGTTTGTCGCGTCGCTTCGGCTGAGCGCTCGCTGCGTAATAAGCTGAGCACCGTTAGATAATGCAAATCGTCCTCGACCGAACCGGTTTTGGTTAAGAACTTGAGAGTTGCGGTCTGTAGCCGCGGATCTGCGGCAAGGACTGCTCCGGCCAATCTCGCCAGTTCTTTATCCATTTCGGGCCGGCCGCTCGGAAAACGTTCGGCCAGGACTCGCTCGATGCGTTCGCGCGAAGCTGCGGGAAGTTGTTCGGTGCGACGAAGTGTGTAGCCGGCAAACGCTTCCAGTTTGCTTTGCTTGCCCTGCAGGTCGCCGAGCGATTGCTCGATCAACCGGATCGCGGCCATTTGATCCGGCAGGTCCTGTGCTCGTTCGAACACGCCGATGGCGGCATCGACGCCGGTTGGCCGCAATTCCAATTTCAAGATATCGCGACGTACGGCATTCGGCTCGATGTAATCGACTAGGTCAACGGCGTTGTGCTTGCGTAACGCAATGCATCGCGCGGCGCAAACGCGGCGGTCTTGAGGACTGATCGGCTTGACAATCCTTTGAAAGGCTTGCGACAGTTCGGGTAGACTCGTCGGCAACGTTAGCAATCCTTCCCAGGCTGCGCGCTGAACCCTGGAGTCCGGATGTTGGGTCAACGCCGTCAGCTTCGGCAGCCAACCATCTCGCGGTGAACATGCCATGGCCCAAATCACGCGAGCAACCAAATCGGCATCGGCGGTTTTCAGAATTCGCTCGGCAAACTCGACATCAAACCCGCCGAAGAGTTCGACCAACACTTCGACCGCTCGTAGTCGTAGCGGAGCATCGAGTCGCGCATCCGTCGCGGCCGTTTCGAACGCGCCTCGCCCAAGCTTGTCGGCGAGCGGTCTCCATTGAGCGCGGGACCAGCTCGACAGCGGCTGCGGCGCGTCGAGTACCGCCAACGATTGATCCGAAGGAGTACGTTTGGAATCACCCATCGAATGCTTTGGACGAACGCAATAAACCGCGCCGCGCGTTTGCCGACCGCCGACCGCGATGTACATTTCGCCGGCGGGCCCGATTGCCATATCGACCGGAGCAAAACCATGCTCACCGGTCGATTCCAGAAAGATTTCCGGCGTGCTACGCCAAGTACTGCCGGCTCGATCGAGCGGGCAAAAATAGATTTTTCCTAAGCCCCAGCAGGCCGTAAACACGCCGCCCTGATATTTCCGCGGAAAAGCGCGATGACGATAGACGACCAGGCCGGTGGGCGAGCCTCGGCCGAAAGTCGCCACCCGATCGACATTGTCGACGAATGCCTCGGGGCGAGTCCAGTTTGTTTCCCAGGGAAGTGTCAACCAACCATGCTGGCGTCCCTGCGCCACATCAAACATGCGAGTCGGTTCATACCAAGGCAAGTAGTGATCGCGTTCATTGTCGCTATCGACGGTGAATAGCGAGCCCGTGGCATTGAAATCTAGATCGTACGAGTTACGCAAACCATCGGCGACGACACTCAACTGTCGTCCGTTCGCATCGAAGCGAATGACCGCCCCGCATAGCGGATCAACGACCGGCGAATTGCCCGAGGCGATGTGATTTTTCGACAGGTCCGCATCATTGCCGCAAATCAAGTAAAAATTGCCATCGGGTCCGCGTACGATCCCATGCGGGCCATGTTCCGAGTACTTTAGCTTGGCCCATTGCTCGCGCTCGTCCGCGTCGCCGTCGCCGTCGGTGTCGCGCATGCGTCCGACCGAATTGTCGCCGGTGTAGATCAGGTCGGCGCCGTCGAAGTATAGGCCGGTCGCACCGCTTGTCGGTCCGTCAGCATATAAGTGAGCTCGATCGGCGCGTCCGTCATGGTCCTCGTCGATCAGCAGCTTGACATAGCCGGGGCCGGAGACGGCGACTCGTCCTCGAGCATCGATCGTCAAACTGAAAATATTGTGGGCCAGGTCATCTCCGGCAAACTCCGTGATTTCGAAATCCACCGGTACGCGCAGACCAACAACCGGCGGGGCGGAGTAGGCTGAATCATTTGAGATGCCGGCGATGCCGAAAGCGAGTAAGCAGGCTAG
>JAYTAU010000370.1:0-4001 GCA_043737375.1 Planctomycetia bacterium | reverse complement strand
GCAGTGTTTCAATTATCGATTGGTCGAGTGTGACGCTACTCATCGTGTATCCTCCGAATCAGTTGCACTTCAAAAAGCAACCACGCCGTTCTCATTCTACATACACAAACTCATTCAGCCCAAACAACACCTGACAAAAGTCGGCCAGCGCCAGTTCGCGAGCATCGGTTTTTACGACTGCCTTGTGCTTTGGATCCGTCGCGTGCTTGGCGCTCGCCGACTCATACGACGCCTGCTGCGCTGAGAGGAATTCGATTAAGTCTTGAATCTCGCCGTCGTCCGGCGCGCGGCCGATCGCGATCGTGTAGCCCAATTGTATGGCGTCGCGCGGCGAACGCTCGAACGCGGGCAACAACCGCTTGGCAAAGTTATGCGCGTACATACGAACCTGTGGGTTGTTCATGAACATTAGCGCCTGCGGGGCGATGGTCGTACGCGGCCGATCGCCGACGCTCACCAACGGTTCGGGCTGATCGAACAGTTGCATCATCGGAATCAGCTTGCTGCGCTTGATCATGAAATAGATGCTGCGGCGCTTGTGCGATTCGTCGAGCGAGCCTGGGCCGAACATCTTGGCGTCGAGCGTATTGCTGACGAAGAGCATATTGTCGCGAATGATTTCCGCCTCGAGCCGGCGCGGGACGCGCCGCCAAAGCAGAATATTGTCGGGATCGAGCTGCGTGTTGTTGGCGGAGTCCGGTTTCCCGCTTTGCAGGTAGCTGTTGCTGTTCATCATCAACCGGTGCAACGGTTTTAGCCGCCAATCGTTGCGAATTAATTCCGCGGCCAGCCAATCGAGTAATTCAGGATGCGAAGGTTTCGTGCCTTGCAGGCCAAAATCGTTGGGAGTGCTGACGATACCCGTCCCAAAATGATGTTGCCATAAACGATTGACGATGACGCGTGCCAAGAGGTGACCTGCACCATGCTCCGTGTCGGTCATCCAGTTGGCCATCGCCCGCCGACGGAACGAAGTGCTTGCGCCGCGCGGAGGAGCGATCTGCCAATGTTTTTCTTTGTCGGGCGCTGTCATCAGCACTTGCAAAAAACCAGGCGCGGCTTGGCCCATCTTTTGGTCGTTGTCGCCGCGTTTCAGAAAAAAGGTTTCCTTGAAAAAGTCGTCCCCTTGCGTGTGATGACGGATCGGCGCGACGCCTTCGCTGCAGACCATCACCTCGGTCAGCGTGGGCTGCGGCTGTTTAGCTAGGTGCGCTTGCACCGGCGCGTTGAGCGCGACCCAATGTGGATCGAGCGTGCGATACCAGTGCAGTATCGCCGTCGTCTGCTCGACCGAGCGCTTGTCGATCGGCGTAACGAGCGCCGCTAGCGCTTGCGGCGGAACATCGCGAGCCTCGGCGGAATGCGTATTAAGCCATTTCGCAAACCGCGCGGGTAGTTCGTCGCGTTCGAACGCGAAGAGCGCAGCGGCCGGCGGTTTGTGCGATTCCTCCCACTCCGCCTTAGCCGCCAAGTACGGCGCGGGATCGAGATTCAGTTTTTGATTGCTGCGAACCGTGGTCGTAAACGTGGACAGAAACCGATAATAGTCGGCCTGCGGAATCGGATCGAACTTATGATCGTGGCATCGCGCGCAACCGACGCTCAAACCCAGCATCGCGGTGCTGGTTGTGGCAGCCATGTCGTCGAGCGCGTCGTACCGCGTGCGCTCGACTTCGTTCGCCGTAATCTGCGTGGGGAACACGCCCGCACCCAAAAACCCCGTGGCCATCATCGCCAGCGGATTGTCCGGCTCGAACTCATCCCCCGCTAATTGCCAGCGCACGAACTGATCGAACGGCATGTCCTGGTTCAAGGCTTTGATCACGAAGTCGCGATAGTGATAGGCATGCGGCCGATCGTAGTCTTGCTCAAAACCGTGGCTCTCGGCAAATCGCGCCGTATCGAGCCAATGCCGACCCCACCGCTCGCCGTAGTGCGAGCTGTCGAGCAACTTGTCGATCAGCTTGTCGTACGCATTGGGATCGGCATCCGCAATGAATTGTTCAATTGCTTCCGGCGTGGGGGGCAGTCCGATCAAGTCGAAATACGCGCGTCGAATAAGTTGCCGACGAGTTGCAGGTCGGCTTGGCATCAGCCCTTTTTCTTCCAACTTATCAAGTACGAAGCGATCGATCGGATTGCGCGGCCATGCTTCGTTTTTCAGTTTCTGTGAAGCTGTCGGGGTGCCATGCCCACTGCCCTGAGTGGGCAAGCGATTGTCCATGCCCGGCGGAGTCACGCGTGCGAGCGGTTGAAAGGCCCAAAACTCGCGGGACTTCGCGGGCACCGTGGTTGTAGTCCACGAATCGGGATCACGCGGGTTCACCACTAACGGAGCGTCGTAAGGAGCGCCAAGATCGATCCAGCGCGCAATGGCGTCGATCGATTTGGCCGAGAGCTTATCGCCACCTTCGGGCATCTTCGGTTCTTCGCGGTGCGAAATGAATCGCAGCATATTGCTATCGAGCGACTTGCCGGCAACAACGGCCGGTCCCTTCGATCCGCCTCGCAACAAACCCTTGCGCGTGGCCAGGTCGAGTCCCGACTGCACTTCGTCGCCGCCGTGACAATCGATGCAGGCGCGAATCAGCACCGGCCGCACGTCGCTCTTGAATAGTTCGAGCCCTGCTTTCATCTTCTCGGCGTGTGCGGGATCGACCTCGGGCTGCTTGGCGGTAGGGGCAGCAACTGCTGAACGAGACGCCAATGACAGCGCGACACTCAGCGCGGCCAGTCGTATGACAACGATTAGTTTTTTCATAGGCCTTTGGCATGGAAACGAAATGCCGGCAACAAACTTAAGTGTATGATAACCGAAGCACGGCTGACACAAGCGAGCGACCGCGTTTACCCCCGGTTGCGGACCATTCCAGCGATAGCGTCGTTCCGACACCCAGGGTGATTGCTTACCAAACTCCACGTTGCAGTAACGCGAATGCCGGTGTGGTCCACATGTTTTGATTTCCGTGCAGAATTTATCTTGCTAAATCAACCAAAACGGCCCGATCCTAAGGTTTGAATTCATCCAGCGCGGCTTTGATTTCGTCACGATCGTAATAACGAGCCTCGACCCCGCCCTCGGGCAGATCGACACCGGCCGACCACGTAATGCCGTTGAGCATCAACCGCCGAAAGTCGTCATTCTTCCAGTTGTCGTAAAAGTGCCCGCAGGTCGTGCCGAAGCCCCGTCCGTTGCCATCGGCTTTCGTACGCTGCTTGGCCCAGGCCACGATGTTGCCGTCCGGTTCGCGTCCCTTGAGAGCCGGCACCATCAGCAAAGGCGAAAAGCCCTGGTCGCGCGGATCGAAGCGCAAATTGTAGTAAAACTCTTCCTTTAACTTAAACGGACGGATGCCGCGCAATGTCGTGTGCATCGTCTTGGTCAGTTCGACTTCGCTTTCCACCGTACGCATGGCGGAATACCATTTTCGCTTGTCTTCGGTTTCCCACTGGAAATAGCCGCCGTTCCAACGCAGCAACGGTTCGCGGTATTTCTCGGGTGCGAACGTCGAAAAATGAAACGTCACCAGTCCGCAGCCGCGGCGCATCTGCTGATCGACGAACGCCACGCGCGCGTCGGACTCCAAATGCGGAGCATCAGCGTATTTATCGTTGTCGCGCCCGTCGGAGATGATGACGATCGTGTCGGCGCTTTCGACAATACCCTGGTCTTTCGGCCAGCCGTCGAGACGATAATCGACCTGTATGCGGTCTTTGACGTTCGAGCGATCAAGCATCACCTTCAGCAGGCGCGCCGACCAAGGATAGTCGTGAATACCGTTGCCTTCCGGTCCGTGCGACTTTTTTCCCGCGATGACCAACACTTTTTTGCGAACGTCTTTCGCTACGTTTTCGTTTGCGGTGCCGTCTTCGCCCAATGCGATTAATGCGCCGTTGCCGACGGACATGGTGACGGCAACAAATAGCGCCAGGGCATACGATAATCTATTTCGCATGGCTTACACTCCTAGAGTTTTACAGGGGCGTGCGCAATCAAGCGA
>JAYTAU010000369.1:0-9840 GCA_043737375.1 Planctomycetia bacterium | reverse complement strand
CCCCGACTTTGCCGATTGGCGACAATTTTCCGATCAACCGGCCCACGGGCCATTTATGCAGCCCCGTCCCCGTTGTAAACTCGGTTACGGTTACAGTTGCCGTGGCGAAATTGACGATTTTGATAGCGATTGCGCTTGCGAACCTACAAGGGTCAACCGGCAGCTATTGCCAGTGGTCCGTTGTCAGTTGGATCGGCTGCTTCGCGGTGCGGCCTAACCCTGAGCCCGTATATTCGGTCGCAGAAACACACTACTCCGTTTTCTCTGTTACCTTCTGTTCATCCGACTCCTGATAATTCTGATTCAGTTGGTAAGCCATTATGGAACTCCGCTTCGGTCAACTCAGCGACGTTCAGCGTAGCCGCGAGCAGCCGGCCGAAGCGTCGCCGTTCCGAATCGCGATCTTCGGCGACTTTACCGGTCGGGCCAATCGTGCCGTTCAAGCAAGCAGCGACGAACTTGCCGCCGCCAAGCCGTTCAAAGCGCAGTTCGACGCGCTCGAAGACTTGCTCGGTCAGCTCGCCCCCAAACTCTCGATCGTAATCGCCGATGGCAGCACGGTCGAACTACGGTTTACCGAGTTCGACGACTTTCATCCTGATGGCATTTACCGACAAGTCGATGCCGTGCAAGGATTGAAGGCCGATGAAGCCTCGCCGATCATGCGATCGATCTTGCATGCAGCCGATTTTCGCACGGTCGAATCGTCCTGGCGCGGGCTCGAATGGCTATTGCGGCGCACCAGTAAGAATTCGAACGTGCTCGTGCGAGTGTTCGATTGCAGCGCGGATGAGTTTCTCGCGGACTTGCGTTCGAACGAAGAGCTGTCGCGAACCGGCAGCTATCGAACCTTGGTGGCGAATGATGAAGGGAAAGAGCTGCCTTGGGCCGCGGTCGTAGCGCTCTATCAATTCGACATGACTGCCGAGCATTCCGAATTGCTGGGCCGTCTGGCGACGATCGGCTATCAGCTTAATGCACCCGTGTTATCAAACCTCGACTCACGGGTTGCGGCCGCCGACTTTGCGCCCGATATCGAGACCAAATCGGCTTGGGAATCGCTGACCGCGCTGCCGGTCAGTGCGTTTTTGCAGCTGGCCGCGCCAAGGTTTTTGCTGCGTATGCCATACGGAGCCAACTATAAACCGTGCGATGCGTTCGACTTCGAGGAGTTCAGCCTGGGAGAGGTCCGTGACCAGGGCGCGTATCTGTGGGGTAATCCGGCATTGCTAAGCAGTTGTTTGTTGGCACGAGAATATATGAAATCGGGCTGGCAGTTTACGCCCGGCGGGCAATTGCAACTTGAAAGCATGCCGCTACATGCCTATCGCACCGCCGACGATGACGAAATGGCGGTCAGCACCGAGGCCCGTTTTTCATCGACCGTCGGCGAGCAGCTAGCGGCCTGGGGTCTGAGCGCGGTACTGCCGGTTCGTGGACGCGACTTGGTCGAGCTGTCGGCGTTACGATCGGTGTCGAGCAACTCGCCGACGTTGGCCGGCGCTTGGAATGCCGGCGGCGGAGTGCAATTGGCGGGTGCGAATGCGACGCCGGCGACGACCGATGTTTCAACAACGGAATTCGCCGGCGATGACGGGGGCACATCGGCCATCGACGACGAACTGGCAGCGCTACTAGCCGGAACGGACAGTCCTCCCGCGAACGATACCGAACCGAGCGAATTGGATGCTGAGTTGGCGGCGCTGTTGGCTGGTGCGGATCCCGAGCCGGTCACGGAGATTCAGCCGATGGATGAAACCGATTCGAGCAACGTCGAACTAGATGCCGAACTGGCCGCCCTGCTGGGCGGTGGTGATTCACCCGCTGCCGAATCTGAGGCACCTGTCGAATTGGATCCAGAACTGGCCGCACTGCTGGGTGAAGCCGCTCAACCGGATTCGGCAAGTGACCCGATTGCCGATTTGGATGCCGAGCTTGCGGCGCTGATGGCCGACACGCCGGCATCGGAGCCTGTGTCGGCCGAAGATCCGGCACCGATTGATGACATCGCCTCGGATCTTGCGACGACAGTCGACAACACTGCCGACGACGACCCGCTGGCAGGCATTGACCCGGAACTCGCCGCGTTGATGGCGGATCTTGGCGGCGACACTGCGGCGGATATAACGCCAAAGGTCGATTCAGCCGTTACGGAATTTTCATTGGATGCCGACCTTGCCGCGTTGCTTGGCGAGAGTTCAACGAGCGGTCCCGGTAGTAACGGCAACACCGAGTTGTCACAAGGCGATTCGCAAGGTACCGACTTGCCACCCAGCACTCCCCAAGCGTCACACAAATCTATGAGTATGTCTGTCATGGCCACCGATATCGCCGATGTGGACGAACTAATTCGCCAAGCGCAAGAGGCATCGAAGTACGGGCTCGCGGGCTCACCGCCGGTACTCGACTTCAAGGCGTTGTTGCAGCCGATTTCGGACGACAATCCGGCCGGCGAAAGCGTGCCTTTCTCGATGCGCGAAGAGCTGGAACAGGCTCGTAAGGAAATCAATCCCGAATCGTTTCGCGCGGACGACCCGATGCGGCCGACCGATTGGGTGCGCGCCGACTGGTCGAAGGTCATCTCGCTGACGCAAGAAATTCTGACCGAGCGTTCGAAGAACTTGCTGGTCGCCGCGCGACTGCTCGAAGCCTTGACCAAGAAGCATGGTTTTGCCGGCGCGCGCGACGGGCTACACCTGATGCGACTGTTGATCGAGGTTTGCTGGGACCGGCTTGAGCCGGCTATCGAGGATGACGATTTGGAAGTTCGTGCCGGGCCGTTCAATTGGCTCGACGATGCCGATCGGGGTTCGTGCTATCCGTTCACGATCAAGCAAGCGCCGTTGATTTTTGCCGGTGAAGTCACCTACAGCTGGATTCAATGGAATCAGGGAGGTTCGGCGAACCGCGGCCCCGAGGAAATCGAGAAGGCGATCGCCACGACCACGCGCGAACAATGCCAGCTCGTGGCTGACGACGTGTCACAGACACTGACCGAGTTGAAATGGCTGGTGCAAAGTCTTCGACAAAAGATCGGCCCCGACGCGCCCGGGCTGGCGGCTATTCGCCCAGGGATCGAAGAATGCCGCGCGCTGGCTCTGCAAATTTTGCAAAAGAAGGGTCCCGCACCGATCGACGCCACGGCCGATTCGGCGGGTGAGTCTAGCAACACAGGCAATGGGCAAGCGGCCGCGCCGCGGTTGAACTCGCGCGGAGCGATTTACGCGCAATTGGCCGAAGCGGCCGATGCGCTACAGCGGCTGGAGCCGCATAGCCCCGTGCCGTTTTTGATTTTACGTGCCGTCGAATTGGGTGGGTTGCCGTTCCCGCAATTGATGGCGGCGTTGATTCGCGACTCGAGCGTGCTCTCGGAGATGAAGCGCGAGCTGGGGATCAAGGCGGATGAATGAGGGATTGGCAGCGAAAGGATGAGGAGCGAGCAAGGGTAGATCGGAAATTTACCAGCGCCCAGCGAAATTGCAGTCCGACGACCCACTAGCTTGCTGTTTAGCTTTCGTTCCTTTCGGAAATTTCAATCCTAACCCGAAGCGTCAGCGAGGAAAACCTGTGTTCTGTGCCATTCCTCGCTGACGCTTCGGGTTATGATTAGTATTTTAAGCTATACTTGCGGACGGTTTACACTCAATTTTATTGTAAGCGAGACCCTAGTCATGAAACGCTTTGCCGCCGCCATTTCAACGCTTCTACTGGCTACCGTTGCCGGTTGCAATGAAGCCAAGCAAGCCGCCAACGAAGTTTTGAACGATCAGAAAATGAAGGCTCGCAATGCGGCCACCGAAAAAGGCCGTCAGGCAGCCGACGACGCCAGCGAAGCAGCCACGAGCACCGTCAGCGGCAAGCTTCGCGGTGAAGAAGGCAAGAGGGTGGACGAAGAGGAGTAGGGAAAGAGGAATGAGCAGCGAGAAATGCAGACTGCGAACCGATTAGTACCGCTACTGAACCGCAGTTCGACGACCTACAAGCTTGCTTTTTAGCTTCACTTGCTGTTCTTAGCCCTTGTCTTTCAAAACCCGAAGCGCGCCGTCGGATCGCCGTGCGTAAAGCACCCCGCGAAAGCTGCTGCGTAACGCGTGCGAATGTTCGCGTACAAATGTTCGAACACGCGCGTCAGACCCGCGATTCGCGCCGCCCGATCATCCGCCGGAATCTCCATCGGTGCCGCATCGTTGATGTGCAGTAAAAACCGCTCGGGCAATTTCTTCAGCTTGAGATCGAAGCCGACGTTGTGATAAGGGAACAGCCCTTCCTCCTGATACACATCGATCACCAGCCCGAAGTGCCAGTACGCGTCGTCTCTCAGTTCGAAAGCGGCGATCGGACCGGCGACCTTCTTGCCGGCAAATTGCCCATGCCGCGCGAACAAGCTCACCACGTCCTCGGGCGCTTCGAGATAAGCCGCCAAGCCACTGGTCAGTTCATTGGCTAGTGTGAAGCAGGCTTCGCGATATTCGACAAATTGTGCTTGGATCTGACGATAATCGGCACAGAGTATTTCGAAGCGGGACATAGCGCGGATCGAGGGGGCAGGAGTTAGGGCAGTGGTTTGAAGCTGTCACGGTTTGCAGGACTGGAAGCCTGCCTAGTGTTATGCTTTGCCGCGAAGCGGTCAAGCCGGTCGTTAATGACGACCTTGTTGAAAGCGGATGCGTGTCTGGAGATTGAGCTTTACCGCGAAGCGGTTAAATATCGTAGCCCTAGGTCGCGCAGCGCACCCAGGGTGGCGGGTTTGATTGCTCACGTTACCCTGAAGGGGTTACATCGACGATGCGTTCAGGGCATTTCGCTGGTTCTAAACCCTGATTTAACCCCGTTGGGGTAACGAATTGAATTCCGTCTGTTACCCAAGGTGCGCTTCGCGACCCTGGGCTAGGAGATGAAACCCCGTTGGGGTAGCAAAATCAGGGTCGTGACTGAATGACAGCTTCGCACCACAGGAGTCAAGAGTTAGGATTCAGGTTTTGAGTGACGAAGCACGAATGACCATCAATGCGACGAGGATTATACTATTCTTCACTCCCCATTCCGAAATCCCCATTCGCAGATGGTGGGCCGTTGGTCGCACCGCTAAGCAGTCCATTGGCAGTTTCGAATTTTGCCGGTCTCAAGCCTCCAGCCCTTAGTCTCTAGTCCCCTTTTCTCCGATCGGCATCGATCTCAAACGCTTTGCGAATCTGCGCGAGCAATTCTTTGTAAGGGACCGGCTTATAAAGTACCGCCAGCGCTCCGGCCGTCAGGGCATTGGCAGCCATTTCGTCGTCCGCATGTCCGCTAATCATGATAACCGGCAATGGTGAACCGGCATCGATCATGCATTGGTGCAGCTCGATTCCACTCATGCCTTCGAGCCGCACATCTTGCACCAGGCAACCGGTTCGCCCCGGATGATAGGCCGCTAAAAAATCTTCTCCCGATGCAAACGATTCGACGCGTAAGCCATTGGCTTTCAACAGCGCGCAGACGCTATCGCGCACGGCGCGCTCGTCATCGACCAAGAAGACCGTAGGTTGAGGATACATGAAGTTTTAGATGGATTGTCGGCAATTCCCCTGACTACTCGCAGGCGTGTCGCTATTTGACCCGCATTCGATGCAGATGGCAACAATCTTGGTACGATCCACAACCGCTTTCAGTTCGCGGGCGACATTTCATGGCAAGGCAGGGTAAACCGAAACGTCACGCCGGCCCCGGCGTTCGGCTCGGCCCAAATCTTACCGCCATGCGCTTCGACAATGGTCCGGCTGATCGCCAAACCGACGCCCATTCCCTCGGGCTTGGTCGTATTGAATGCTTGAAACAACTTGCCGGCCATGCTTGGATCGAGTCCGGGGCCGTTGTCGTTGACCGAAATTTGCAGCATGTCCGCTTCGATCGACGTTCGCAGGATCACTCGACGAATGGTCGCAGCGGAGCATATTGCAGCCTCATCGGAACGCGGCTGCGTAACCGCGTCGTACGCATTGCGCAACAGATTGACCAGCACCTGTTGAATCTGAATTCGATCGGCATTGGGTTTGGAGACCTCGCCCAATTCGAAGTCCAATTGGACGTTTCCGCGCCGGGCTTCGAAGGCGATCAGCTCGGCCGATTCTCGTACCAGTTCGTTCAAATCGAACGGGTTGCGGTTACTTTCGGCCTTGCGAGAAAAGTTACGCAACCGCCAGATGATTTCGCCGCTCCGGCCTGCCAGTTCACCAATTTTGGTCGTCCACTCGCGTAACGTTCCGACGCTCACCAGTTGGTCATCTTCCAACAGTGCATTGCAGGCACCGGCATAGCTGCCGATGGCGTGCAACGGTTGCGTGATCTCGTGCGCGATACCGGCGACCATTTCGCCCAAAGTGCTGAGCCGCGCAATATGGGTCAAGTCGGCGTCTTGCTGTCGCAACTTATGTTCGTTCAGTTGCCGCTGCGTAACGTCCTGGCACATGGACAATAGACCGGTGAATTTACCATCGGCGTCGGTCAGCGGAGCATTGCTCCATTCGCAAACAATGGGGCGGCCGCCTTTGGTCTGCGCCTCGCCGACCGTCTCGCCGACCGGCTTACCCTCGGCAATTTGACGGAATAATTCGGCTACGAACGGCTGGCGCGCAGGCGGCACGATCAGCCCGAACGGATGCCGGCCGCGTACTTCCTCGAATGCAAAACCAAAGATTTTCTCGGCGGCCGCGTTCCAATAAGTAAACCGAAAATGATCGTCGCAGAGAATACAACCGACCGGCATGCGGTCCAGCATCATTTGTAATCGTTCGAGCAGTTCCGTCCGCTCGTCGGTCAGCCGGCGCAAAATCTCGCCTGCTCGTTTCTGCGCCGTGAGATCGATCGTACAACCCACCACTCGCACATTGCCGGTGCCCGACTCGTGGACCACGATTCCTTTATCCCAAACATGGACGTAATGGCCGGCCTGGTGGCGTACGCGATACTCGACGTCGAACTTGCCGCCATGCACTGAAATCGAATGCATTTTCGCCTCGGCCGAGGGCAGATCATCGGGATGAATCAAGCTGGTCCAGGCGTTGACCGTCGGCGGCAAATCATCCGGATATAGACCGATAATTTCGTACAGCCCGCGTGAACGATAGACCCTGCCCCGCCGCGAGTCGAAATCGTAGATCAAGCCGTTGACCGCTTCGGCCGCCAAACGGAAGCGAGTTTCACTCTCGCGCAAGGCTGTCCGCGCTTCGGCACGCGATTGCACCAAGCGCGAAGCTTCCATCAGATTGGCACACGTCGACAAAAACGGCTGCAGATACTTAACCAGTGCATCGTCGTAACCGCCGACTCGGTTCGCGATACCGACCATACAGACGGCCGTGTCGCCATGATAGCAAGGCAATCCCAAAAAGGAGTGCAACGCCGGATGACCCGCCGGAATGCCGCCGGCACGAGGGTCCTGCGACGCTTGATTGGCGATAACCGGCTCGCCGGTTTTGAGACAAGCGCCGAATAGCGTGTCCAAATTGCGAAACTCGAGCCCCGGCCCTTTGTATTTCTCATAAAACTCGCGGCTCGCCGCGTCCCAGGCAATGTCGGTGCAGGCCAGTGTCTTGATGTAAGGCGGCTGACCCGCGGGTCGCATGATTTCCCCGATAAAACCGTAGCCGCTGCCGGTCAATTGCAGCAATTCATTTAACAGGCTGCTAAACACGTCACGCGGGTCGACTTCGGCAATGAACTGTGATTGCGCGCGGCGAATTGCTTCGAGCAACGCGCGCGTTTCGCGGTTCTCTTGCTCGGCCCGTTGCTGATCGGTCACATCGTGCAACAGCCATATTTCGTCGCCGTCATCGCTGTGTGCGGCAAATTCGACATACCGTGTGCTACCGTTTTTATGTAGCAGCGGCACGGTGGTCGCATGAGGAAATCCGGCGTCGCGATCCCCTTCGTAAAGCTTGCGAACTTCGTCGGCATTGCCGCCATACAATTTACTGAACCAGACATCCAGCGTGGGCAACTCGTCCACCCGGTAACCCACGATCTGCTCGACATAGCGATTGAAGAAAATCCGGTTCTTGTGAACCAGCAACGCCCCGGCCGGAATGCGTTCGACCAACGCGCGAGGCGACATCGTGCGATTGAAGTTGTCATCGGCCGGCAGCTCCCTCGCGGAATTGGCCCTCTCCGGCACCGTGCTAGCAGGATCATGCTGCCGCGCGACCGGCGACGGCGGATTGGCAGGGTGCGAAGGGTAAGGCGCGGCTTGGCTCATGTTTGATCAATAACGCTCGTTGCTATCGCCTTTCGCTCACGTCGCTTGGATTGCACGCAAGGCATTCATGACCAGCAACCGGTAACATTCCTGGCAGCCCGATTCGAGGCAGGAGCTTAGCATTCGACGGCTTTCGACGCTGCGCCGTTTATCCAGTTAGCGCGCTCAATCGACGCGGGATTACCGTCGCGGGCCAACATTTCTTGCGGATTTTCGACGACATCGCCATGCATATCGTACCGGCAATTTTGTGGGACGAAATATCGACCGGCTGGAACCAGTGCGGTTTGCGGGTAATCCTTATTTCTGCCGTAAACCAGGCAACAAAGATCGGGCAATGGCGCAAGCTGAGTAAGCATTGCGCGATTCGCACTGCGCGTTCCCGCAATCGGGAAGCGAGCCTGAGCTGGGTTCAGAAACCAGGGGCGTTGTTATTTTACGTTGATTTTGCCCTTCCAGGAGATCATTGCCACGGCGCACAGAATCAATGCCGCTCCCGTCCAAATACCTGGGCTTAAGGCCTCTCCTCCCAGTCCCGCTCCCAACAACACGGCGACGATCGGATTCACGTACGCATAGGTAGCCACCAAGCGGGCCGGTGCGACGCGCAGTAGCCACATGTAGGTCGTGAATGCCAACAACGACCCGAACGTCACCAAGTAAATGTAAGCCAGCCACGACTCCGTCGACACCGCGGCTAAGTCGAAATTGTTCGTCTCGTTCAACAATAAGCTCATCTGCATCATCAATCCGCCGCCACACAGCATTTGTAAAGCTGTGTTCACCAGCGGCGGACCCGGCGGAGGGCGATGTCGGCTGCGCATCGAACCCAACGCCCAAATCATCGGCGCGGCAACCATGGCGACAATTCCCAGCAGTCGCTCTTGGCCGTCGCCCGAAGTATCGACCTTGATCAACAGCGCCACGCCGGCAAAGCCCAGCCCGATGCCGAGCCAAGTCCACCAGTGCGGACGCCGTGCACGATAGATCAACCAATCGAACAATAACAACCAGAGCGGCGTGGTGGTAATGATGAGTGCGGCCACGCCGGAGGGCACCCATTGTTCGGCCCAGGTCACGAGCCCGTTTCCGCCCAACAGCAAGAGTGCACCCAAGATCAAATTGTCGCGCCACACGGCTGCGCCGGGCCGGCGTTCTCCTCGCGCCAGACACCAGGCCAATAGAATTGCGCCGGCGATGAGAAATCGCGACCCGGCCATCAAAAACGGCGGTATGCTGTGAATGGCAATTTTGATCGCGAAGTACGTCGAACCCCACACGACATAGATCACGCTCATACCCGCGGCCAGTGCGAGCAGACTGACGCGCGGATGGGTTGACTCGGCAGGAATTTGCGCCGACGGCACTTCTGGCTCGCCGTTAGCGAAGCCGTGTCCACTCGGCAGTGCGGCCGTTGGACCGGACGATTGATCGAGATCGCTCATGCAAACCTATCATCCTGGCGGGCACAGCGAGTCGGAGCCGCTGCTGTGAACGGCTTAGTCGTTGTCATCCGATTTCAGGGAGTTGTCGGGCAGAGTTAGCGAGTCGAACACAGCAAGATAAGGCTCATAGCGAAATCTGCGGTTGCGTTGATTGCCGGTGAC
>JAYTAU010000368.1:0-1504 GCA_043737375.1 Planctomycetia bacterium | reverse complement strand
TTGGGCAGATCGAACTCGCCATCGAGCCCGCCGTATGCGTCGGTGGTGAAAGGCTTGGTGAGTACCTTTTCGCCCTTGGGGTTGTGGATCTCAACGGTGAAATTCTGATTGGCGAAACTGGAAGTATCCGCCTGGTCGTACTTTGCGTGGCGAACCCAAAACTTGTATTTGACCTTTTGCCCAGGCCGATAGACGGGCCGATCGGTAATATTGAAGACTTTGGTCTGTTCGTATTCGTTGTCGTAGTATTCGGCTCGCCAGACGTTGGTAAATCCCAGATAGGCGAAGCGACCATCGTTGGTGCGGGCGGTAATCAGCCATTGAAAATTTTCTTCGCCAGGCTTGACCGGGCGGATCAGTTGTCCGTCGTTATCGGTAAGTTCAGCAAAGTTCGTGGTGTCCACATCGAAGCGGTTGGTATTCCCGACTTGACGCTGCTTGTAGCCGAAGAATTCGAGGTTGGCCTTAGCGATGGGCGAGCCGGTCACGGCGTCGGCGACAAAGTACAGTGTTTCGCCTTTGAGCGTTTTTTTGACGATCGCCGTGTCTTCGAGCCAGATGATGACCTTGCTGGTATTGCCGCCCGCCATCTTGGCCGTCAATAAATACGCGCCGGCTTTCTGTAAGGGGGTGGAGACCGTGACCCGTTTGTCGAAGTGCGTGGGCCGCGGTTTGAGATCCAAGTCCCAAGAGGCCACCTTAGCGCCCACATACTGTTGTTGGTTTTCTTGAACGATTCGCGAGCCGATATCGCCGATATTGACTTTCTGCCAATCGAGCTGTTTGGGGTTGCTTTTGAGATAGGCTTTGACATCGTCGAGCAATTTGTCGACCTTGATCGAGTGGGCCTCGAAGCTGACCTTGTTGCCGTTGCGAAAACGGAAATCGACCGTGGCTCCCTTGCCCGCCGGTTGGGTCATGATCGGTTCGAAGCGACCCCAGTTGCTAACGATCTGATTCAACTGCTCTTGAACGTTGGCGTCTTTACCCTGTTCCTTTAAATAACGTCGTAGGTAATCGGCCGCTTTGGGATATTGCCGCCGATTGGTAAAAATCGAAGCGAGTTGATTCAACGACTGCTTGGCGAACGTCGATTTCGTGTTGTCGGCAATTTGCTGATAGATTTTGATGTAATTGAATTCGTCGGGCAGCTTGAATCGCTTGATGCCCGTGGCAAGCCGGGCGATGGTTTCATCTTCGCTCAGCGTGTGTAGCGCGTAGGTGCCGCTTTCGTCTTGCTTGGTGTCGTCGTCACCGTCCATCCGGCCGAAAAACCAGCCATAGTAGGCCATCGACTGTACGCCGAACTGGCTTTCGAGAAAGGACGCCAACTCCCAACGCACTTCGTCGATACGCTTGGCGTCGCTTTCCATGGCTTGCACCAGGGCCCATCGCCAGCGTTGGCCGTCGGTGGCGGCGGTTTCCCAGGTTTTCGCAGCCGAATGAAAGACCGGTTGTCCCTGCTCGTCGACCGGTGCCCCGCCGGTATTACCTTCGAAGTACC
>JAYTAU010000367.1:0-4018 GCA_043737375.1 Planctomycetia bacterium | reverse complement strand
ACGACTGACATCCTCACACCAACTTCACTCCCTCGGGCCACAAATAGTTATAAAGCGAATCGAGCCCGATACCCAAAAATAGATCGAGTACCAAGATCATCACAAACGAGTAAACGAATGCACTGGTCGCTGCCCGGCCGACACCCTCAGCACCCGGGTCGCAATGAAAACCGCGATGGCAACTTATGATGGCGATCGCCGCGCCGAAGAACAAACTTTTGAACACGCCGCTGAACAAATCGAAGGCACCCACGAATTTTTGCGAGTTAGACCAGTAGTGATGCCAGTCGATGTGCAGAATTTGTATGCTGTAAAAAGCGCCGCCGACCACGCCCATAAAATCGGCCATGATGGTCAGTGTTGGTATCAGTACGAGGCAACCGAGAAACCGCGGCACCACGAGATAATAAATGGGGTTGGCCCCCATGCTGGATAGAGCGTCGATTTGCTCGGTCACGCGCATGGTGCCCAACTCGGCGGCCATCGAACTGCCGACGCGACCAGCCAGCATGGTGGCCGCCAGCACGGGACCGAGTTCGCGGACCAGCGACATGTTAATCACCGCGCCGAGCCGCGTCTCGATATGCATGAAGCGAAACTGAGCGTAACTTTGGACCGCCAGCACCATGCCGATGAAAGTACCGGTCAGCGCCACGACTGGTAGACTCAGCACGCCGATTTGGTAAAACGCCGGTAGCAAGGTTTCTCGCCGGGGTAAGCGCGTGAAGAGCCATTGCATGGTCCGCAGCGCGAAGATCGCCACATCGCCGATCGCCGCGATCCAATCGATGATCAGCTCGCCCAGATCCGAGACCCATTCGCCCAGCGCGCGCACCGGCCCACCGCGCGGTGCGGGAAAGTTGATGAGCGGCAATTGAGGGGCAGTGGGCATCGAGCAGCGAGGGGTGAGCAGCGAGCGGTCGGGTTCATCCCGGCCCCTACCTTCGACGGGTCATTGAGCGCGCAGCACTCCCGCGCGTTATCTATTGTATCGGCTAAGCCAATTGTACCGCTTGAGCAAGATTTAGCGGTCGGCCCGAGGAGGAAACTTGGGGGCTTTGCAAGTTTCAATACCCGCTGAAAACGAAAACGGCCGGGGGTAAACCCGGCCGCTCGCGGTTCGTAAAACGGAATAAAGTCCGTTTGCATCGATCATAGCTGCTACTGAACGGAATGAATTCCGTTCTACAAAGACGGAATAAATTCCGTCCTACTATCCATTCGACTCGCTGCTACCACCCGCCGAGGCTGCCACCGGTTCACCTTCGCCCGCGGCTGTTCCGGTGAAGACCAGTTGCTTCTTGCCGGCGACTTCTTTCACATCGACGGTGATCGTATCCTTGCCCACGAACTCGCCTTTCAGCAGTTCTTCGGACAATGGATCTTCGATGCTGTTTTCGATGGCGCGGCGTAAAGGGCGAGCGCCAAAATCGGTGTCGCTGCCACGCTTGATGATCAGCTTTTTGGCTTCGTCCGACAAAATCAATTTCAGCCCGCGCTCGCCCAAGCGTTCGCGAACCTTCGACAACTCGATATCGATGACGCTCTTCAAATCCTCGATATTCAAATGCCGGAAGACGATGATGTCGTCGACGCGGTTGATGAACTCGGGTCGGAAGACCTTGCCGATTTCATCCTTCACGCGCTTCTTCATACCGTCGTAGCTGGCATCGGCATCTTTCGAAGTCGAAAAGCCCATGCCCGATTCGTTCTTGATCGCTTCGGCACCGGCGTTGGTCGTCATGATCAACACGGTGTTGCGAAAATCGACGTTGCGACCAAAGCTGTCGGTCAAACGCCCTTCTTCCATGACTTGCAACAACATATTGAACACGTCGGGGTGAGCCTTCTCGATTTCGTCGAGCAACACCACCGCGTAAGGGCGGCGGCGAATCTTCTCGGTGAGCTGACCCCCTTCTTCGAAACCGACGTAACCCGGCGGAGCGCCGATCAGTCGGCTGACGTTGTGCTTCTCCATGTACTCGCTCATGTCGATCTGGATCAGCGCATCGTCGTCGCCAAACATAAATTCGGCGAGGGCCTTGGCGAGCAATGTTTTGCCCACGCCCGTCGGACCGGCGAACACGAACACTCCGGTCGGACGTTTCGGATCCTTCAGCCCGCTACGGCTGCGGCGCACGGCCTTGCTGATGCTCTTGATCGCTTCGTCTTGGCTGACGACGCGCTTGTGTAATTCTTCCTCCATTTTCATCAGCCGCAAACTGTCCTCGGTACTCATACGAGTCAGCGGGATACCGGTCATTTTGCTGACCACTTCGGCAATCACTTCCTCGTCGACCACACCGTCGGCCTCACGCGATTTGTCGCGCCAGTCGCGGGTAATCTGCTGCTTCTTTTTCTTGAGCTTATCGGCTTGATCGCGCAGGGCGGCCGCTTTTTCGAAATCTTGATTGGCGACGGCTTCTTCTTTCTCTTTGTTCAGCTTCTCGACTTCATCGTCGATTTCCTTGAGATCCGGCGGCTTGGTCATCGCTTTGAGGCGCACGCGAGCGCCCGCCTCGTCGATGACGTCGATCGCCTTGTCGGGCAAGCAACGACCGGTGATATAGCGGCTGGACAGTTCGACGGCCGCATCCAATGCGTTGTCGGTGATCTGCACGCGATGGTGTTGTTCGTAACGATCGCGCAGACCTTTGAGAATCTCGATGGTTTCGGTTTTGGTCGAAGGCTCGACCAGGATCAGTTGGAAACGTCGATCGAGCGCGCTATCCTTTTCGATGTACTTGCGGTACTCGTCGAGAGTTGTCGCGCCGATGCATTGAATCTCGCCTCGCGCCAAAGCCGGTTTCAACACGTTGCTGGCGTCGATCGCGCCTTCGGCGCCGCCGGCACCCACCAGGGTGTGCAACTCGTCGATGAACAAGATCGTGTTCTTGGCGCGGCGGACTTCGTTCATCACCGCCTTGATGCGCTCTTCGAACTGTCCGCGATACTTGGTGCCGGCCACCATCATCGCCAAGTCCAGCACCACGATGCGACGATCGGCCAAAATCTCCGGCACATTCCCGTCGATCACGCGTTGGGCAAAGCCTTCGACGATGGCTGTCTTGCCGACGCCCGCCTCGCCGATCAACACCGGGTTGTTCTTGGTGCGGCGGCAAAGGATCTGAATGGCACGTTCGATTTCAGCTTCGCGACCGATCACCGGGTCGAGCTTGCCTTGACGGGCCAGTTCGGTCAAGTCGCGGCCGAAGCTATCGAGTGCCGGAGTTTTTGATTTGCTCGACGACTTGCCGCCGCCGCTGGCGGCACCTTCGCCCGCACCGGAGCCGCCACGTTCGACACCGCCGCGCTCGCCGCCACCCTCGCCGCTTTCCAGACCGTGACCCAGCAGACTGAGTACTTCTTCGCGGACATCTTCGAGCTTCAAACCCAGGTTCATCAACACTTGCGCGGCGACACCTTCTTGCTCACGCAACAGGCCCAGCAGAATATGTTCGGTGCCCACGTAGTTGTGACCCAAGTTACGGGCTTCGTCCATCGAGTATTCGATGACCTTTTTGGCGCGCGGCGTTTGCGGCAGCTTGCCCATCGTGACCATGTCGGGTCCGCTTTGCACGAGCTTCTCGACTTCGAGGCGGATTTTCCGCAGATCGATATCGAGGTTTTTAAGCACGTTCGCCGCCACGCCGCTGCCTTCTTTGATCAGGCCCAACAGCACATGTTCGGTGCCGATGTATTCGTGGTTGAAGCGTTGGGCCTCTTGATTGGCCAATTGCATGACTTTGCGGGCACGGTCGGTAAATCTTTCGTACATCTTCAAGCTCTCCGTTCGTCTTTCCGGACGTTCTTCAGGCTCTGCATGCTTTGGGCACCGTTTGCTTTAGGCACTGGAGCCGAGGGTTCGTTCGTGGCAGACCTCGTTGTGTAATGGCTTGTCGGAATCGGCTGGTCTGAATTTTTCTGGTCTAGCGTCGTTTGTTATCGCTTTCGAGCCGATGGTTGGCAAGGTGCTGAATTAGTTCTTCGAAAGCCTAGGTCGATTTGTTCTCACGCC
>JAYTAU010000366.1:0-9879 GCA_043737375.1 Planctomycetia bacterium | reverse complement strand
ACGCGATAGAATAACATAAGGCCGGTGTTTTTGCCGACTTGGAGCGAAGAACATAACCCAAGCGAGGCGCGGTCACGAATTGCCGCACTTCCGCGCTGATGTGCCCGCCAGCTTTGCCAAGCGACTTTTGACGAACTTTTCGCCGCGATCATTGGGCAGGTGGTTCGAGAGGCTGTTTCAAGTGTTCCGCCTGGGGTACGATCGCCAGTTTTCCTCATTATAATTGTAGAGTACGGCGAATTCCCAGATGAATTCGCACTTCCCCATGCTACGAATTGTGTCTAAGTCTCTATCAACCCGATGTCCATTCAAATCACTTGTCCCGCAGGGCACAGCCTGAAAGTGTCGGACGGTTGGTCCGGCAAAGCGGGTCGGTGTCCCATCTGCAAAGCCATGTTGCAGGTGCCGGTAGTTGAGACCGTGCTATTGGACAATCCTGAACCACAAAACGTCGCTAGGCCGATTGATCTGTCAGCGCAATTGACTTCGCAACTTGTTCCTGACGTATTGACGGAGGATGAAAATGAGCCGGCATCAGTTCTACAATTGCTAGAGGTGCAGTCGGCCGCGATCCTCACGCCAGAAGACGGTCCAGCGAAAGCGGCATTGCAGGAACATCTAGCAAGGGATGAACGAACTGCGATCCATGCCCCATCGCGTAGCGCCGTGCCGCCGCCGTTGCCGCGCGCGCTGAACAATGATTTGGTGTCGGCGTCAGCAGAAATCGCTCATTCGGCAGCGCACGCAAGTGAAGTGCGTGACGAAATTGAAGTACTACCCGAGGTTGCGACTGCCAATCCGATCGCGACCACAGCCGATTCGCAGGCCTTCAAGCAGGTGCCTAAAAAAGCCGCCATCTTGCAGATTAACCGCGCAGCGACGTTGACCTTGCCTCCGCTGCCGCCCACACTTCGTCCGAAACGGGGCTACCGAGCTTCGGCATCGCAAGGTCGAACAGCCGGTCGGATCGCCACGGCAATGGGTCTGTTCGGGTTGTTGTGTATGTTGCCGGCGACAACTCATTACAACTTGGCCGATGCACCCAATTGGGCACGGGCGCTATGGCTGCTGTCTGTTTTGCAGTTGGCATACGCGGCCTGGGTGCGATCGATACCGGATTGGGCACCGCTTTGGACGGCGATGATCTGGCAGACGTTGGTCGGGGCGGCGTTTGGAAGTGCCATGGCCATTGCGCTAACGACCCCGCTATCCGATGCGGTTGCGTTGGGAATGACCGACATTCGACAATCGGCACCGCTGTGGTGCGCCGGCATGGTCGCGCTTTCGTTTGCCATTGCGTATTGGAGCGGGCGAACCGCGTGGCGTTGGCAACGAGGAGTTCGCGTGGCGTAATGTGAGCGCAAACAAACGGCCGGGATCAACCCGGCCGCGCGCTTCTTATATTATTCTTCGTACTTTGTCCTTCGGACTGCTTACTTTTTCTCAATGCTCGTTTTGCCATCGTCACTTCCGGGCTTCACCACCGGCACATCCTTCAGGTTTCCCCACTCTTGCCAACTGGCGTCATACAAGACCACGTTCTTGTAGCCCAGGTCTTTGAGCAACAATTCTTTGTGGCTGCAGCGGGTACCGCTTTGACAATAGACGACGACGGTTTGATTCTTATCGGGAATCAGAGCTTCGATCTTGGCCTTGGCCTTGTCGTAACCGATCGTGGTCTTGCTCTTGGCGTCGAGAAAATCTTCGCTATTCAGCAAGTGTGCGCCGGGAATGTGTCCGCCGCGATTGGTGCCGCGAACGTCCTTGCCCGAAAATTCTTCCGGTGTGCGCGAGTCGAGCAGAAATACATCTTTGTTGTTCAAATTGGCCAGCACATCTTTGTAGGTCCAGAGCTTCTTGGCGTCGAGCTTGACGACATACTTCGAAGCGGGCAGCTTGCGCGCGGTATTCGTCACTTCGCCGCCGGCTTTCTTCCATTCGTTCAGGCCGATCCCATCCAAAAACGACACGTTCTTGTGGCCCAACTTCAACAAGATCGCGGCGGGCACACTGCCGTCGGCCTTCCCCGCGTAGTTGCCGTAGACCACGATCTCGTGTTCGTTCGCCACACCGGCGTCGCTCAACAACTTTTCATATTTGGCGACATCGACGCTGCCGTCGGCCTTTCGAAAAATCTGTTGGCCGACGCCTTCTTTCGCTGGATTCTTGGTTGCCGCAGTGCGCCAATCGCTGCCGGGCAGGCTAATCGCGTGAGGAATGTGACCTGCTTCGTATTCGGCCGCCGGCCGCACGTCGATGATCAGCAGGTGGGGATTCTTGGCCTTGGCTTGCAATTCCTTGGCGGTAATCAAGCTCGACCAATGATGCTGGTCGGAAGCGGCACCAGCTATGGTACCGGCTGGCAGTGTCGAAGTAGGTTTCGTCGCGGCAGCCGTAGGTTTGACCGGCGATTCAGGCGCGGCCGCAATGACCAACGACGCGCTGTTCGCGATCAGGCTAGCAAACAATGCGAGCATAAATAGTTTTGACATAGGCATCGAACTCCCCCAAAAAGATAGTGAGCCGGCGACAGAACTATAAACAGCCGGGATTTAAGAAATATTTACACGATCAACAAACTTGTCAATGTCGTGGCAAACGATTCTGAATTATGTGAAAGCCATAGAGTTCACCGAGACCACCGAGGTGTGGACCTGCTACCGTCGTCGAACAGGTGAAAGCTTTCGTCTCTGAGTCCTCTGTGAACTCTGTGGCTAACCAAATCCTTAGATCTATCGCACGTCGAGGCAGACCAAGTCACCCGCGGCATTGCGGCAGTAGATGCGCCCTTGTGCCAGCACCGGCATCGTCCAGCATTTGCCTTCAAGCACGCGACCGCGCGAGATTTGCTGATAACCTTCGATCGCGGCTTTGGCCGACACCAGTTCGCCTTCGTCCGAAAGAATCAGCAGCTTGCCATCGGCGGCCATCACGGTGCCGCAACCGAAGCCGGGTTCTTCCCAATGCACTTTGCCGGTGGCCGCGTCCATGCAAACCAGTTTGCAACGGCTCTGCTCGTTGCTTTGACCATCGATGCCGTACAGCGCGCCATCGACCGGTATGCAGTTGGCCATGTGATTGCGAATCTTTTTGTTTTCGTACAGCTTATTGAGCTGACCGTCTTTATATTCCGCCAGCAAGCAGCCTTTCTTATAACCGGTCGAGATGAATAACGTATTGCCCTTGGCCAGCGGAGTACACGCACTCGTGGCGTAGCTGGTTTCCCAAGGCAATTTGGCCAACTCCTGGCCGTTATCCAATCGCATCACCAACAGCACGTCGTTATTCAAAACGGCGATCAAAGCTTCCGAAGCGGCTTTCGCTTGATCGGGTTGAAACAATGTCGGCGAGCCGTAACCGGCGCGGTACTTCTCGGTCTTCCAGAGCAGTTTGCCGGTCTTCTTTTCGAGTGCGCACGTTCTCCCCGCCTCAACAATCAGCTTATCGCCCACAATCAACACCGATCCGGAAAAGCCCCAGTCGGGCATGCCCACGTCAAGCAGCGGCTGCAGTGCGATCGCCCATTCGACCTGTCCCGATTTGACATCCAGCGCGAAGACTTGCCCCTCTTTGCTGACGGTGTAGACCAGATTGCCATCGACGGTCGGCGTGGCGGCCGGGCCCCCTTCGTGTAGGTTGTCGACCAACTTGCAGGGATAACTATGCTTCCAATTCAATTGGCCGTCGGCGGCGTTAAAACAATAGACCGTGTCGTTGCCGTCTTTATAGCCCATCGCAAAGGCGCGACCGTCGGCCACGGCAATGCTGGCAAAGCCGGTGCCGATTTGCGCAGACCAAAGTTTTTTGGGCCCGTCGCTGCTCCAGCGATCGTTCCAACCGGTTTCCAGCGAGGTGCCATTCGATTGGGGGCCTAGCCACTGCGGCCAGTCGAAGCGCTTCGCATCGCCGGGATTGCCGGTTCGCTGTGCGGCATTGGCTTGGCTGACATTGCCCCGGCCCGAAGCGCTGTCCTGGCAACCGGCGATTGCCAACAGGCCGAACGAAAAGAGGCTGAGCGTCCAAAAATTCGAGCGTAGTCTCATAATGGAACCAAGTGGGCTGGTGTCAGTTCTCGTTGATTGGGGCTGGGAGGCTTGGGTGATGGGTCTTGGGTCTGGAGATTTGGGGCAGTGGTTTGAAGCTGTCACATGCGTGTGCATTATACGGCGATTTCGACTACTGCTTGACGCCGAAGGCGTTAAATCTCATAGCCCTGGGTCGCGCAGCGCACCCAGGGGAGAATCTGCCCCAATCTCTAGCCTCCAGCCTCTGACCCCTAGCCTCCAGTCCCCAGCCTCTAGTCTCAAGCCTCTAGTCTCAAGCCCCATGCTTCACCCGCGCGTTCGCTCCAATAGCGCTACCATCATCATACTGAGGATGATCTTCGACTGATCGAGATCGTCCACCTCGGGGTCGCGCAGTTCAAGCCAGAAATTGCGCTCTAGAAGCGATGGTTTTTTGACAATCTCCATCACAAGCTGGCCGGCTTTGGGTCCGGCTGCATGAGAGATCAGATAGGTGGGATTGAACACGAACCCGGTAAACAGGCCGAGTACAGGAATTTCCCCGAACACGCCGTCCATGAATCGCGTCAAGACACTTTTTTCGGCGACGGTGAATTCCGGCTGACCGTTCTCGGTGATGTCGTAACGGGCGCGCCACAGCGACTTCATGCCGTGCCGCTGGATCATCCCGAGTTCGACACCGTCGGCCGAACGGATATGATACTTGGCCGACCAATCGATGATGCGATCGGCCTGAATGGAGAACAGCAACTCGGATTGCGACGCATCGCGAAAGATCCGCACATCTTCCTTCAGCTTGAAGATTTTTTGCTTGACGTAGAAGACATTGTTGCCGGCGGCATCGGTGACATAGATCTGCGGCGCGATCGCCAAAATCTTGAACGTCATCTTCAGCGGATAGTTCAGCATGCAAGCAGGTCTCGGAAAACTTAATGGACCTATCAATAAATCCGTGAACTGAACGTTGGCTCAATCCCTCTCCGAAGCGATACCTCGCTGTCTCTCCCAGAGGGAGAGAGATGGTGGTACCAGTTCGTGACGCCAAAATGTATTGACTGATTGGCGGCAGCCGATCGACGGGCAAATCTCCCGCTGCAACCTACTTGGGCACCAACACGCAGGTGATACGCTTGCCTTGCTGCTGTGGGGTTTGCTCGAGCTTGGCAACGTCTTCGAGTTGTTTGATCACCGTCTCGATGACGCGGCGTCCTTCGTCGACGTGCGCGATCTCGCGCCCCTTGAACACGACCGACACGACGACCTTGTCTTTGTGTTGCAAAAATCCGCGGGCTTGGTTGAGTTTGAACTCAATATCGTGTTCGCCGGTTTTGGGGCGAAAGCGAACTTCTTTGATTTTGGTCTGATGCCCTTGGGACTTATTGTGCTTCTTTTTCTGCTGATATTTGAACTTGCCGAAGTCCATGATTCGACAGACGGGGGGCCGCTCGTTGGGTGCCACCTCGACCAAATCCAAGTCGGCTTCTCGCGCCAAGGTCATGGCCTGATCGGTCGGAATCACACCTAGCTGTTGTCCATCGGCAGATATAACTCGGATTGGGGAAATGCGAATCTGCTCGTTCACCCTCTGTGCGCGTTCGATAGTTCAAACCTCCTCTGTAATACAATGAAACGAAAATAACGGTTGCCGCAAACAGCTAACCGGCAAGTATAGCGTGTTTTAGGGCAATGGAACACTAGTAGTCGGTCAAATCGGATGTGACGAGTAGCTAAAAATCGCCGGAGTTTGGGAGACGATATCGTGATCGAAGATCCTTCCAAGCGCGCCCAAGGTCCGGCGACCTTGGCTACGCGGATTTAACCCGTCACTCGAAAGTTGAACGAGTACTAGGATCCGGCCACTGAGTATCGGCCACCCGCCCCCCGCGCGTCAACGGCAGCGCGCGTGAGCGTCTCGAAAGTTCGTCGGGATTTTTGTTGGCTACGATATTCCGTAAATCCTCAGCCCCCGGCAAAGCCGGGGGCTGATCACGGAATCGCCACTCACCCGATAGGGAGCCTATAAAACTGACCCGATGGAGTGCCTTCAATACTGACGCTCACATGCTACACAGTTTCATTTCGTGCACTTCGTGGCTCTGATCCTTGTCTCACGATTTGTCAGAATTTAGCGGGCTAGTTATAATTGCCAACATAATATGATGAACCACGCCACCACGATCCGATCGGCTCGAGTTCGACCGCGAACCTGTTTTCGCGGGCAGCGAACAGTGTATTCGGTACTGTTGTTCGCGGCGTTTTTGGTGGTCGTTTATTTCGCGGTGCCGAAGGAATTACCGATCTTTTTTCAACGGCTGGTGGGCTTGGTCAATGCGTTATTGGCCATGGTCGCAGCGATGTTTGCCGTCCGCGAACATGCCAAGAGCTATAACCGGCTGCGAGTTCCCGGTCCAGCATGGTTGGGACTGGGGCGGGTTCATACCGCGACTTGGGTTGGAGTGCTGGCCTTTGCGGTGACGTTTCTTTGGTGGTGCAGCGACTTGGCGCCTATTCGGGCCTTGTAAGAAAGCCGTCTGTGGTCTGATCGCCGATCCTCTACTTTTCAACCGGCCTTTGCCGCTTGTTTCAATCGTTGCTGCAACAACCCAAGCACAGCGGCCTCTTCGGGTCGCAGTTCATCCAGCGACTGCGACATCACCTGCTCGGCTCGCTGTTCTCGTACGCTGCGGCAATTTTCCGACTTACTGCGTTAGCTGCGGAGCGGCGAGATTGCCGAATGCCTGTCGCGCGGACCGGGGGCGGGAGGCTCCCGAGCCCCTTTGAGCAGGACCGACCAAAAGGTCCGTCCTACGCTGAGCATTGAAATCATGCCAGCGGTTGGGGTATCCTGAACCGTGAGGAAGTCTGCTTGACAGTTTTTGAAGAGACCTTTGAAACTGCTGAAAATCGCTCGTGTATTTTGCGCGCTCAAAGTGTGCTATTTGCGGAATAAATCCAAGGCTGTTCCGTGAATTACAGATTCCTAAGTACAAAACGCGGAAAGGGTTGCGACAACACACGGCATCCGCACAGTTCCGATTTATTCCGCATAATCGGGAATATGTGGCTTTTTGCGGAATAAATCACCATGTCAAAACGATAAAACCGGCTTCGTTCCGTTTCCGTGGATAAATGATGCTGCAAACACGTTGAATTCCGTTCTACTGAGTGGCTATCTCAACCCGAAGCGCCGGCGAGGACAGTTGGCGATTCACCGAAATACCGCGCTTACGCGTCGGGTTAAAATAGGCTCAACAAAAATCGACGTCGTAATTGTGATCCGCCGCCTCCTTTCCCAAGTTCGATCTACGTGGCCACCTTTGCCGTAATTCTGCCCGCCGCCGGCCAAAGCAGCCGGTTTCGCGACAAAAATTACAAAAAGCCCTTTGCACCGCTGGCGAATCGGGCTGTCTGGCAGCATGTCGTCGACCGGTTCGTCAACCGCTCTGAAGTGAAGCAAGTGATACTCGTCATTTCGTCCGAGGACCGGGAGTACTTCGATTTCAAATTCGCCGGCAACGCAGCGATGTTGGGTGTCGAAGTCATCGAAGGCGGGGCCGAGCGTGCCGACTCGGTCGAGAAAGCATTGGCGAGAGTCAAGCCCGACATCGATTTCGTGGCGGTTCACGATGCGGCGCGACCGTGCATCGCGGACGAATGGATTAGCGGAGTGTTCGAAGCGGCTGAGAAGCACGATGCGGCGATTTTGGCGATTCCTGTGCATGGCACGTTGAAACGGGTCGACTCTGACCACTCGATTAGCGAAACGGTCGATCGGACCAATGTTTGGGAGGCGCAAACTCCGCAGGTGTTTCGACGGGCTTTGTTGCTGGAAGCCTTTGCCAAGCGCGACGGCTTCAAAGCCACGGACGAAGCCCAACTACTGGAGCGGATCGGGGTGAAAGTCCATATCGTGCCAGGCTCGCCGGTGAACTTGAAAATCACGACGCGCGAAGATCTGCGATTTGCCGAACAGGCGCTCAAGGCGATGCCGAAGCCGCGGTTCGACAACGCGGTGCATCCGTTCGCAAACGACGATTTGTGGAAATGATGCTTAGCAGTTCAGTTTGAGCCACAGAGATCACAGAGAACACGGAGAGGAAGACAAAAAGTGTTGGCCGCGAAAGGATACGAATGAACGTGAATGCTTCATTAAGTCGAGCCTCAAATGAAATTATGAGTATGATTCGCAGTTGGACGGTGATATAAATTTCTGCTTTGCGTCTTCGCGCCTTTGCGCGAGATTCCTTTCTCTCCGTGTCTCCGTGGCGAATCGGCTTTATCCAATTGAATGGGTCGAATGTTGAACGATATTCTTGCCGATTTGAAATGGCGCGGGCTGATTCACCAAACGACCGATGACGCCGGCTTGGCCGTGTGGCTTAGCGCGCAGTCGCGAACCGTGTACGCCGGCTTCGATCCGACGGCCGATAGCCTGCATGTCGGCAGTTTGTTGCCGCTGTTGTTGCTGCGACGGTTTCAACGCGCCGGTCACAAGCCGATTGCGCTGGTCGGCGGCGCGACCGGCATGATCGGCGATCCCAGCGGCAAGAGCGAAGAACGTAAATTGCTCGGCGTCGATGCCTTGCGTGCGAACGTCGCCGGTCTCGAAACGCAGATGCGGTCGTTCCTGGATTTCGGCGACTCGGCGGCTGGCGCAACGTTGGATAATCAAGCGCTCCTGGTCAATAATTACGACTGGATGAGCAAGTTCAGCTACCTGGAATTCTTGCGCGATATCGGCAAGAATTTTCCGGTCAACGTGATGCTGGCCAAAGACAGTGTGAAGAACCGACTTGAACGTACCGACAATGCCACCTCGACCGGACTGTCCTACACCGAATTCAGTTACATGCTGTTGCAAGCGTACGATTTCGTGCATCTGCATAAACAGTTTGGCTGTGAACTGCAAATCGGCGGCAGCGACCAATGGGGTAACGTCACGGCCGGTATCGACCTTGGCCGACGGATGACGTCGGCACAACTCTACGGCATGACCTGCCCGCTATTGCTCAAGAGCGATGGCAGCAAGATGGGCAAGTCGGAAACCGGCACCGTGTGGCTGTCGGCCGCGCGGACCAGCCCTTACCAGTTTTATCAGTACTGGATCAATGTCGACGACGCCGATGTGGGCAAGTGCTTGCGATTCTTGACCGAACTATCGCACGAAGAAATAGAATCGCTCGATGCCTCGCGCGCGAACGAGCCGGGCCAACGCAACAGCCAGCGCCGTCTGGCTGAAGTGCTCACTCGCTTGGTGCATGGCAAAGCCGGTTTAGCGACGGCACTTCGCGCGACCGAGATATTTTTTGGTGCCGAGATCGACTCGCTCGATGATCGTCAATTGGTGGAGATTTTTGCCGACGTGCCGAGTCAAACATTGCCACGCGGGCAACTGGCCGGCGAAGGCTTGCCCATGATCGACGCACTCGTCGCTGCCGGGTTGGCCAAGAGCAAAGGAGACGCGCGGCGCACGATCGAGCAAGGGGGGGCGTACGTCAACAATCGGCGGATCGATTCGCTCGATGCGAAGTTGACCTGCGCCCATTTGGCAAGCGAGACGGTGATGGTCCTGCGCAGCGGGAAGAAGAAATATGCGCTGCTGCGGTTCGAGGGCTGATCGAAAGTAGGATCGGATGTCATGCCCACGGCTTTGCGTGGGTATGATGGCGAGCCAATTCTTCCGACCGATATGGAGTTCACAGACCTTATTCATGCTCACTGGAGGGGAGTGGGCATGGCACCCAACACGAGCAATGTTTTCGACGTCGAATTAACGTATTTAGGGGCGAACGAAAAATAACTTCCCGATATTTCCGACCCTCACCCCACCCTCTCCCAGAGGGAGAGGGTGGGG
>JAYTAU010000365.1:0-9888 GCA_043737375.1 Planctomycetia bacterium | reverse complement strand
TGTCGACTGCCAGTTGCTCTCGAACCGCATCGAGCAGAGTATCGTCGAAGTGATTCTTGTTGCGTAGAGCATCCTGGTGCAACATGGTCACATTGTCCAAGTCGATCAACTCTTCGCTCGCCAGTTGATACAAGCGCGGATCGATCTCGACGGTCACGACATGCGCGACCTGCGGCGCGACATGCGCCGTCAGCGAACCGGTGCCCGTGCCAACTTCCAAAATCACGTCGTTGGATTGCAGGTCCGCGGCATCGATCAGAATGCGCAACAGATTGAGGTCGATCAGAAAATTCTGACCGTGGCGTTTGACCAGATTGACGCCGACCTCGGCAAAGCGCTGCTTGAGGAATGAGAGGGTTTGATTTCGGGAAGTACCGGACATCGAGCCAATGGGGAAATCGGAATGGGGAATGGGGAATGACTACCCGCGACGATACTGTTGTAAAGCCGCGATCAGTGATCGCGTTTTCGACCGGCCTTTAACCGCGGGCTTGCATCTGTCTCGCAATGTACTTGGCCAGCAAATCGGTTTCGATATTCACACGATCGCCTAGCCGGCGAATTCCTAGCGTCGTCACTGCGAGTGTGTGCGGAATCAATTGTACGCTAAATCGCTCGTCTTCGACGCTGACGATCGTCAAACTAACGCCGTCGATCGTGACTGAACCCTTGGCAGCCATTTGCAACGAAAGTTCGTGCGATACGCTAACCCAAAATGTCGACCAGTCTTGTTCGTCGCTTCGCTCGGTGACAACGCCCAGTCCATCGATATGGCCCGTCACCAAGTGCCCTCCCAGGCGATCGCCCAGGCATAACGAGCGTTCGAGATTGACCTGACTGCCGGTTGCCAGTTGGCCCAGGTTCGTGCGGCTGAGCGTCTCGGGTCCGGCCTGAAAGACAAGCCGACCGGCTGAATTCTCGACGACAGTCAAACAACAACCGTTCACGGCGATGCTGTCGCCCAAGGCGGTCTCAGACGAAATCGTCGGTGCGGCAATCAGCAATCGCACCCCGGGCGGTTCCGGCTCGACAGAGATCACTTGGGCGAGAAGTTCGACGAGTCCGGTGAACAAGGGCGAGGCTGGGGACTGGAGGATGGGGACTGGAGGATGGGGACTGGAGGCTGGAGGCTGGGGACTGGAGGGGACAGAGGCTCGGGGCTGAAGACTCGGGACTCGGACAGTCGACGGTTTGGTCGCTAGTCAAACTACACTGCTCGCTGCTCAATCCTCGCTGCCGTCTCTCTTCTCAAAACAGCGGCTCGGCCTCAACCGATCGCTGTCGCACTCGCCGAATCAAATACGCGATCGGCGGACCGAGTACGAACACGACCGCTAAAATCGGCACGGCATAACCTTTGACCATCATGACGGCGATCAGGGCAAAGAACAAATAAACGATATGAGCAAAACTGCGATGGCCGCGAAATACTTGGTTGACGATATGCGGATATGGAATTCGCGAGACCATCAGCGCCGCCACCATGACCGCGAAAAACGGCAACATGTGCTGCACGGCGACATCAATGTCGGTCAGCCAAGTCGATCCTTCTTCACGCGCCGTGCTGCGCAGCGTGTAAAACAAAATCGCGAACCCCGCAATCGATCCGCCGGCCGCGGGACTGGGCAGTCCGCTGAAATGCAAATGGTCGTCGTCATCGCTGGTCTCGACATTGAATCGCGCTAGGCGCAGTGCCGCACAAGCCGGAAAGGCCGCCGCCATAATCCAGATCGCACCGGGATGAAAATGGGTAAACTGCGGCACCATTTTTACCAGTAGAAATCCCGGCGCCACCCCAAACGTCACGACATCGCACAGGCTATCCAACTGGGCACCGAATTCACTGCTGGTGCGCGACAAACGGGCCACGTGACCGTCGAGCGCATCGAACACCATTGCCAAGAAGATCAACCAACCGCTGAGCATGATGTTGTGCGTTGGATCGGTCGGATCGATGCCTAGACCATGCGTCGGATCGGAAAAGGCAATTTTGCTGGCGACGGGCACCTCGGCCGTCACCGGCTTCTCGACGCGCGAAGCCACGACCAAACTGAAAAAACCACAGATGAGGTTCCCCAGCGTGAACATGGTCGGCAGTACGGCGACGGTGCGGATTTTACGCATGGTTGAAAACAAAGTCTGAATTAACAACTCGTTCCCACGCGGAGCGTGGGAACGAGATTAAATCTCCCATTCCGCTTTCCCTATTAACTTCGATATTCCGCAATCACATCGCGACCGGCTTTGATCCATTGTCCAGGCTTGGCGACCATGTTCAAACCTTCGGCGGGCACAATCAACTCGGTGCGCGAACCAAGCTTGATCATGCCGAACTTTTCGCCGCGTTCAATCACTTGGCCCGGTCGCAAGTCGCAGACGATGCGCCGCGCAATCAGCCCACTAATTTGTCGTAGCACCAGTTTGCGATGCGGCCAGGCTTCTTCTTCCAGACCGATCCACAGGTTCTCGTTGACGATTGCACTCTCAGGATCCATGGCGTTGAGAAATTTGCCGGGCGAGTAGAGCAGCTTGATGACGCGCGCCCTCAGCGGCGCGCGATTGATATGCACATTGAAAATGGTCAAAAAAATCCCGATCCGCACCGCCGGCCCGCCGACAAAGTCGTGATGATCGAGCGGCGTGATCTCCACTAGTTTGCCATCGGCCGGCGAGACTAATAGCCCAGGTTGTTGCGGAATGCTGCGCGGTGGATCGCGAAAAAAGTAGACGATCAGCACCAGCACCACACTTGGGATGACGGCCAAATACCAAAGGGGTGTCAGGGCGATGGCCACGGTGGCCGCCAATAGCGGCCAGCCCATCAACTGCAATTCGGCCAAACCCCAGCGGGCGAAAGGAATTTTTTCTCGCCAACGAAACGGATCATCGGCTCCCGACCAATGGGCATCGCACTGGTTGCAGAAAAACTTCAGATCGCGGGGATCGAGAATCTCTTGCGGGCAGCCGTCCAAACTTCCCTGTCGCAGCTCGGCCATCTGCCGCACATAGCCGGGGCGAAACTTGTGCAAATACCAGCGTCGCAACCGACCCCAAGCCAGTTCGATTGCGTAGCAACGCCCTCCGCCGGGTTGCGTGCTGAGTAAGTTTGCAGGCACCGGCTCGGGCGTGGCACGCACCATCGGCGATTCATGAACCTGACTCATGCGCAGTTGCTGGCCGGGCGGCCACTCATTCAAGGGTAGTCAGAGGAAGTTGGTATTCGATCTTAAAGCGAGACAGCAACAATCGTTCCATCGTATCGGCTGAGGAGTCGATTGAGAAGCGCGCAGCCCTAGCCAATCGACGTTCAATTCGGCACAATAGCGGCGAGGCACTCAAAACTCATTGAAGCGTTTGACCGTAAATTGCACGGGGTGGGCCGTTGGCCGCACCGCTAAGCATCACTCGGATTCCGATTTTCCCTAATCCCCGACCCCTACCTACCATGAGTTCGATCGTCGATATTCACGCCCGACAAATTCTCGATAGCCGCGGCAACCCCACCATCGAAGTCGATGTCTCGCTCATGGACGGCTCGTTCGGCCGGGCCGCCGTGCCCAGCGGAGCCAGCACGGGCGTGCATGAAGCGTGGGAACTTCGCGATGGCGACGCCAAGCAATATCTGGGCAAAGGCGTGACCAAGGCCGTGGCCAACGTCAACGATAAGTTGGCCGACGAGCTGAGCGGACTCGACGCATTGAATCAAGCCGAAATCGATCAGCGGATGATCGAGCTCGACGGCACCGAAAACAAAAAGAATCTGGGAGCCAACGCGATCTTGGGCGTTTCGCTCGCCGTTGCGCATGCCGCTGCGCAACATTGCGGACTGCCCTTGTACCGGTATCTCGGTGGGCCTGGCGCGCGACTACTTCCGGCCCCCATGATGAACATCATCAATGGCGGAGCGCATGCCGACAACGCTGTCGATGTGCAAGAATTCATGGTTATGCCGTTAGGCTTCGAGAAGTTCAGCGACGCGTTGCGCTGCGGCGTCGAGATTTTTCATAGCCTGAAGAAAGTGTTGCACGGCAAAAAACTGAACACGGCTGTCGGCGACGAAGGTGGATTTGCCCCCGATCTGCGCAGCAATACCGAGGCGCTCGATCTGATCATGGATGCAATCACCAAAGCCGGCTACAAGCCGCGCGAGCAGGTGATGATTGCCCTGGATGTGGCCGCGACCGAATTTTACGACGACAAGAAGAAGGTCTACACAATCGACGGTAAGGAAATCGACTCACGCGGCATGGTCGACTTTTTGGCCGCTTGGACGAAGAACTATCCTATCTGCTCGATTGAAGACGGCTGCAGCGAAGACGATTGGGAAGGCTGGAAGATGCTCAGCGAGCGGCTGCGCGATCAGGTGCAGTTGGTCGGCGACGACCTGTTTGTCACCAACACCAAGCGGCTGCAACGCGGTATCGACGACGGCGTTGCCAACAGCATTTTGATCAAGGTTAACCAGATCGGCACGCTGTCCGAAACTATCGAGGCGATTCAATTGGCCCATCGCAACGGCTACACCAGCATCAGCAGCCATCGCAGCGGCGAGACCGAAGACGCGACGATTGCCGATTTGGCCGTCGCCATGAGCACCGGACAGATCAAGACCGGCTCGGCTTCGCGCACCGATCGCATGGCCAAGTACAACCAACTGCTGCGAATCGAAGAGCAACTGGGCGACACGGCGATTTACGCCGGCCCGCTGTTCAAACGCAAGAGCTAAGCATTTCGCAGCGTTACCACGGAGGCGCGGAGACACAGAGAAAGTTAGCCGCGTATGAATACGAATGAACGTGATGCGCTGAAATCCGAGTATTGATCGGCGCAAAAATAGGACTTGGGCTAGAGAGTCAACACGAAAATCCGTTTCGCTTAGTACCTTTGCGAGAAATATTTACTCTTTCTTCTCCGTGACTCCGCGCCTCCGTGGCAAATCTTAGAACGGTGAGCGCATGATGCCGAACCTGATCAGCATTTTTGTCAAAGTGCTGATTGCCGCGTCGATGTTGTTCGTCGTGCTGCGAGTTTACCATCCGCGAATTTCCGATTCCGGCTGGTTTTGGCTGTTTATATTTAGTGGAATGGGGTTGTTGGGACTTCTGGTCATCGGCCCGAAGTACGACGACCGGCAGAAGCGCCTCGAAGGTCGCTACGACGCACGCGAGCGCATCGCACAGCGGCGAGCGAATCAACCTGCGAACAGTACTCCAAGTAAACTCGATCCAAGCCAGACTACCGCGACGGATTCTATTCGCCCGTCAGACGCTGCCTTGGCAGAAATCGAGCCGTACGACTATCCGACTGAACGTAAAGTGCCGCTGACGCTGCTCGGCACGATTTTGGGAATTGCAACGGCGGCGGCGGGTGCGATGTTAGTGCGGACGGAGTATCCCAAACGCCAATCGACGATGACCGGCGAGGAGCCGCACGCATGACCATGTTCACCGAAGAGCCGACCACGGCGCTAGTGCTGGGCGGAATTGCGCTGTTGATCTTGCTGATCGCGCTCTGGAGAACTGGCCGTGGTGTGTTGCTGTATGTGATGCTGGGGGTGGCGATACTGACCGGCGGGCTTGTTTTGCTCGAAAGCCTCGTAGTCACCGAGTACGAACGGGTCGAGACGACGATTCAACAGGCCGCGACAGCGCTCCAAGCCAGCGATATTGCGGGCGTGCAAGCCCAGTTGTCGAAGGACGCCGAGACGTTACGCAATCACGTCTCGGCACGGATGTTCTCGGTCAAGATCCAGAGCGCGAAATTCGTCGATCTGAAAGTCACTTTCAACCAGCTCACGAATCCGCCCACGGCGACGGCGATTTTTCTGGCCACCGTTAAGGGAACGCAGTCCGGCATACAGTTCACTTTTCCGACTCGGGTAACCGTGGTGCTGATCGAGGAAGAAGGACGATGGGTGGCCAATAGTTACAAGTTGGACCGACCGCACGGGAATTGAGACAACGCGTTACCTCGTTCCCACGCTCCGCGTGGGAACGCACTTCCGGACGCTCCACGTCCATTCGAACATCATTCGACGATAAGAACCAAGCAAGTCAATCTCGCCCACATCGTCGATTGGAGACAAATCTGAAAGACCGCGGAGCGGTCGCAGAATCATTACCACGCGGAGCGTGGGAACGAGAAGATCTTGTAGAGCGTGGGAACGAGAAGACTGATAACTACGAGAGACACTCCTCGCAGGGCGTTCCCTACGGCAGGCGTCGCCCTAGCCCGTGACGTCCAACCCCGTGCCTTTGCCGGCGGCTTTGCCGATTTGAGCGGCAGCGGCCAAGAGCTGAATAACGGCATCGCCCTGCTGACGAGTGCTGTCGAGCTGCTTCTTGGCAACCGCGACATTCACTTGCTGGCTGATCGCGGATTGTTGAGCAGCGGATACCGAGTCGGTCGCCATCGCAGCATCACCGGGAATCGAGGAAGTAGAACGTGAGTCTTCGATTCATCGGCTTTGGAACAAGCTCAATTTAGCTAAATCGCAAGCGCTGGTCTGTGCCGGTTATGACGGCCCGACAATCCGGCATGATACGGTTACTCTCGATTCGCTCTCGTGCCGAAAGCGGCTAAGGGGCGAACGAAAAATAACTTCCCGATATTTCCGACCCCCACCCCACCCTCTCTCAGAGGGAGAGGATTTGGGGACGAAGTTATTTTTCGTTCGCCGCTAAGCGAATAAAAGCCTCGCGCAAGGGCGCAGAGCCGCAAACGAAGGAAGTTGCTTCTCGGCGTCATTGCGAGAGATAAACTGCCTTACGTTTTGATTTGAAATACTAAGGACCGACGGATAAATAACCTCCCCGTTTTTTGCAAGGCGGCACATCACTCGGCGTGCTAACAGATTTGCAATCGGGACGTTATTTATCGGTCGGTCCTTAGTTGTTTGTAGTAGAAATCGTAGCATTGGCTCCTAATTTTTCTCTACTTCTTCCCCTTCGGGTCCAAATTTGCCTCGAGCGCTTCCGAGGTGACTTGGCTTTCGACTCCGGCTGTGGGCACGTCGGCCTTGGCTGTCCAAAGCAGTGCATTGAGTACCAGCTTGCGGCAGTTCTCATCGCCCCAATTTTTATGAAAGTGACCGCCCGTAAAACCGAAGCCGCGCCCGCCGTCGTCGCGATCGGCAGCCCAGCCGACGATCTCGGACTCGCCCGTGCGTGAACGCACCGTCGGATTGCCGCTATGCGCGCCGTCGCCACCCCTGCGCGTACTGTCGGGCGGAATCGCGCTGAGAATCGGCGTGACGCCTTTCATGTTCTCGCGAAAGCGCATGTGATAGTACCATTCGTCTTGCAGTTCGAACGGCTTGACGCCGCGCGTGATCGGATGATTGTCGGCCAGCTTGGCGTCTTTGAGCATCCAATGCGGATTGACGCTCCAATGCGCCTCGAAGTAACCGCCGATCCAATTGAGCAAATCGGGCCCCCCCTTCTCTTTGGGCACCTCGACGGCGTAATGCGCGCAAACCATGCCGACGCCGCGCTTCATCAGTTGATCGATTTCGGTCAGCCGCTCGCGGGTCTTGATTAGCGGGTGCCCTCCGCCGCCATCCATGTACAGCATGATGGTATCGGCGTTGTCGAACGCGGTCGCATCTTTCGGCCAACCGCTGCGATACACGGTTGTTATTACGTTAGGAACGTTTTCATCCAAGCACTTCTTCAACAGCAAGCAGCCGGCATTGAACTCGTGTGCGCCAGGACCATGGCTTTGTCCGCCGGCGACCATCACGATCTTTTTACGATCGCCCATTCCGTCGACCGCCGCCAACTTAGTGCGTTTCAAGCGAATATTCTTGAACTCGACCTTCATGGGCGGGCCGGCATGTAGCTGTAGCGCTAGAATGCCCTTGAGAACTTGCTTCTTGGGATCGTTATCGATGACCTCACACATCAACTTACCGTTGATGTAGTGCTTGTAGTTGGTCCCTTTGACCACGATCAAGTAGTCGTTCCAATCTTCTTTCTTGATGTCTTTCTGCAGTTCGGCCGTGTCGCCGATCTTTTCGGCCTCTTTGGTACCGTCGGCCTTGTAAGTCACACGTTGTCCGCGTTCGGCCATGATGCCGCGACTGGCTTTCTCTTCGTACAAGATTCCCGAGAACTTATCGCCCGCCTCGAAGTCGGCCTGATACCCGCCGACGACCCAATCGTTCATCCGTTTGCTGCGGTACTGCACGCCGGAATTGCCGTCTTTGATCTTGTAGCTGAACCGCAGTTCGAAGTCATCGACCTCGGCGTCTTTCCAAATCAAGAACGTGTTGCCCTTGGTGGGGTTTTCTTTGGTGGTTTCGCCGACGATGGCGCCATCTTCGACTTTCCAAAGCTTGGGATCGCCGTCCCAGCCTTCGAGATCCTTGCCGTTAAAAATGCTCTTGTAGTCGGCTTCGTCGGCGCGAGCTGACGTGTGAGTTGACGCGGCGAACGTCACGATGGCCAAACAAGCCAGTAGCGCGCGTGAATAGAGTCGGTGCATTAAAAAGTTTCCTTGGATTGAGAGTTCAGCCGACGATTTTTGTACTTTGAATCAAGATCGTATTGTAAAGCCGCGACCATTGGTCGCGCCTGAAGTAAATTCTCAGCCTTGTACGCGACCAATGGTCGCGGCTTTACAAAGGAAATGCGTTGTGAAGTTTGTTATTAGCTCATGGCTTCCGACTCCGCCGGTCTGTACTAGTCGTTGATAAACGCCAGCGAAGTGCCAGTCAAGTATCAAAGCAACTGTTCGACCGAGCAATTCCGCCGTCAGCGCGGCAAACGAACGAGCGGAATCGGTTCATTGTGCGGCTGCGGCGGCTTCGGCTTGGGGTTGGTTTCGATGTCGCGATTCGATCCGCGTAACTCGCCCGATCCGTCGCGCGGCGTAAAACTAAAGTTGCTGCTCTGACTGAAAAACTCCAACGGGTTCTCATAAACGATTTTGCGAATCAACGATTCCGGGTGGCCGCGCTTCCGCATCGCCAAGATGAAATCCGGCACCGCAGTCGGTTTCGAGGGCCCCCAGTCACCGGCACTGTTGACCATTAGCCGTTGCGGGCCGTACATTTCGACCATGTCGCAGGCGCGATCGGGAGTACACTTGCTGACCGGATACAGCGTCATGCCGGCCCAGTAGCCTTGCTCCAGCACCGGGCGAATGGTGTGTTCTTCGACATGATCGACCAGCACGCGACCTCGATCGAGCGCAGCAAAATCGTCGAGCATGTCGAGAATCATCATCGTGCCGGGATGCTTGTCGTCGAGATGCGGCGTGTGAATCAGAATCTGTTGATCGAGCTTTTCGGCCAGCTCGACATGTTCCATAAACACGATCGATTCGTTCCGCGTGTTTTTGTTGAGTCCGATCTCGCCGATGCCCAACACGCCGGGCTGATGGATGAACTCGGGAATCATGGCGATGACTTCGCGCGACAGACGGACGTTCTCCGCCTCCTTGGCGTTAATGCAAAGCCAGGTGTAATGTTGCACCTGATACCAACCGGCACGTTTGGGCTCGAATTGCGTAAGCTGGCGAAAGTAATCGCGAAAGCCCTCGACCGTACCGCGATCGAAACCGGCCCAGAATGCCGGCTCGCTCATGCCGACGCAGCCCATTTTGGCCAGCATTTCGTAATCGTCGGTCGTCCGCGAGACCATGTGAATGTGCGGGTCGAAATAGTCCATGCTTTAGAAAGGGATCAGGGGTTAGGAGTCAGGGATCAGGAGTTAGGGGTCGGGAGTCAGTGATCTCAATACCCATCATAACCCGACGCGTCAGCGAGGAAGTGCCGGCAACTCACATTCAGTCCTCGCTTATGCTTCGAGTTAGGATCGAGAAGTTTAATGCCCCGAGCCATGTTCCAATCCAAACGTTCGTTTCCAATTTTTGTCGTAGGGCAAC
>JAYTAU010000364.1:0-9903 GCA_043737375.1 Planctomycetia bacterium | reverse complement strand
TCGTTCCCACGGTCCCCCGTGGGAACGCACTTGTTCGCCGCTCCGCGGCACAAATTACCACCTTTCCACCAGAGGGACGCGGAGTGCCCGGGGCATCCGTTCCCACGCAGAGCGTGGGAACGAGGAACAAAACTATTCGACGGTCGCCGATAGGAATCGGCTCCTACACAATGAGTCAGGTTAAAGCCTGACCTACGTTTACACCTCGATCAACAGTCGTGTCGGATCTTCGATCCCCTCTTTGATTCGTTTCAAAAACGTCACCGCTTCGCGGCCGTCGACCACGCGGTGATCGTACGTCAACGCCACATACATCATCGGGCGAATCACCACTTGGCCGTTGCGGGCGACCGGGCGATCTTGGATGGCGTGCAGCCCCAGAATACCGCTCTGCGGCGGGTTGACGATCGGCGTCGAAAGCAATGATCCGTAGACGCCGCCGTTGGAGATGGTGAACGTACCGCCTTGTAGTTCTTCGAGCTTGATTTTGTTCTCGCCGGCGCGGCGGCCGAAATCGCCGATCGTTTTTTCGATTTCGGCGAAGCTCATGAACTCGGCGTTGCGAAGGATCGGCACGACCAGTCCTTTGCCGCCGCCGACCGCGATGCCGATGTCGTAGTAATTTCTGTAGATGACATGCGGTTCACGAATTTCGGCGTTGACTTGAGGCACTTGTTTGAGGGCATCGACCGCCGCTTTGACAAAGAACGACATGAAACCCAGCTTTACGCCGTAACGCTCTTGATAGCTGTCCTTGAATTTGCCGCGCAGGGCCATGACCTCGGTCATGTCGATTTCGTTGAACGTGGTCAACAAGGCCGCATTGTGTTGAGCTTCAACCAAACGCTCGGCAATGCGCCGGCGGATTGGGCTCATCACCACATGTTCTTCCTCGCGGCTGTATTGGCCGGTTCGCAGCGCCGGAAGCGTGAGCTCTGTTTTTTCGGCCGTTTTGCGAACCGCAGGCGGCGAAGACTGCGCAGGTTTTGCCGTTCCGGGCGAAGCATTTGGTTTCGACGCAGAAATTGCCGAAACGGGTGTGCCAGGCCGCCCGCCTTGTTCCGTGTCGCGCGCGCTTCGCTCGACATGTCGCTCGACGTCTTCTTTTAAGACGCGGCCGCCGGGACCGGTGCCGCCAACTTCGCCAGGCTTGACGCCGTGCTGCGACATTACACGATCGGCCGAGGGCATAACACGATCGGTCGAGGGCATAACATGTCCGGTCGATTGGGCAGTTGTCGGTGCCAAGGTCGGCTGAACCGATCCGATCGCGGTTTGGCCGCGTTTTTTCTCGACGGCGACTTGCGTCTCGGGACCGCTTGAAGCGGTTGTTTGCGCTGCAGGCTGCGACTGTTTCTCCGAACCGCCGGCATCGACTTCGCCCTGTCCGTTGAGATATCCAATCACTTCGCCGACCAGGGCTTTCTCGCCGGCTTGTTTGAGCATTTTGGCCATAGTGCCGGCGACGGGAGCCAACAGGTCGACAGTCGCCTTATCGCTTTCGATTTCGACCACGCTTTCGTCCTGCTCGACGCGGTCACCCTCTTGCTTGCGCCATTGTCCAATTTGGACTTCGGTCACAGATTCGCCGACGCTAGGGACTTTGAGTTCAACGGGCATGGGTTAGATCGATAGTTAAATAGACAGGATCAAATGCCGCTCTGCGCCACCAATGTAGCAGACCGTGGGGGTGAGCAGCGAGGGGTGAGTAGCGAGGATCGGGCGATGCGATACAAGCTCGAAGCTCCAGCGAGTGACTTAGTTGCCCACACCAATTTTCAATCACGGTCAACGCAGTTCATCGGCGTCGGAGACGCCTCCTACAGCTTGGCCATTCACCTCGCGTCGTTCGTCCCTCGTGTCCCTCGCCCCTTTCGGGTCTGACGAATGGGGAGGGCGGAATGTGGAATGAGTATCACTTCATTCCCCACTCGCATTTCCCCATTCGCTCTAAACGTCTCCAAAGGCCGCGGTCAGCAATTTTTCTTGTTCCAGTTTGTGGCTGCTGAACGAACCCGTTGCCGGACTCGCCGCACTTTGGCGGTATACACCCGCCAGCGGCAATCGATCGAACAGTCGCTCGCCTAAATGAATCCGCAAGAATCGCCAGGCACCCATATTCTCTGGCTCTTCTTGTACCCAAAACACAGGCGTGCCGTCGGCATACTGCGACAGTAAATTTTTGAGCGGTTCTTTGGGCAGCGGGTAGAGTTGCTCGATGCGTAAAATGGCGACATTGTGACGCTTCAGTTCGGCACGCTTTTCTTCGAGCTCGTAGTAGATTTTTCCGGAACAGAGCAGCACGCGGTCGACGTGTTTGCAGCGTCCTTCCGGCACGATGTCGGCGATGACCCGTTGAAATGCCCCGGTCGCGCACTCGTCTAGCGTCGAAATGGCCTTTGGATGCCGAAGCAACTTCTTGGGTGTCATAATGATCAGTGGCTTGCGCCAGACGCGCAGCACCTGCCGTCGCAAACAATGAAAAAGCTGTGCGGGCGTCGTGAGGTTGCAAACCTGGATGTTATCCTTCGCACCTTGCATCAGAAAGCGTTCGAGTCGGGCGCTCGAATGCTCGGGCCCTTGCCCTTCGAAGCCGTGCGGCAGCAGCATCACAATGCCGCTCAGTCGATTCCATTTTTCTTCGGCGCTGACAATGAACTGATCGATGATTACCTGTGCGGCGTTGACGAAGTCGCCGAACTGCGCTTCCCATACCACCAGTCCATCCGGGCAATCGACGCTATAGCCATATTCGAAGCCCAACACGCCCGCTTCAGACAGGGCGCTGTTGTAAATTTCAACCGGAGCTTGATCGGGCGAAATGTGCTTCAGCGGCATATAAGTTCTGCCGTCTTGAACATCGTGCAACACCGCATGGCGATGGCTGAACGTGCCGCGTTCCGAATCTTGACCGCTCATGCGGATGCGCAAACCGCCGTCGAGCAAACTGGCAAAGGCCAGCGCCTCGGCGCCGCCCCAATCCAACGGCCGTTCGCCCCGCGCCATTTCCAAACGAGGTTTGAGGACCGTGCGCTCGATCGTGGCATGCGGATGAAAATCGGCGGGCAGTTGTGTTTGTACTTCGAGCAGATGAGATAATCTGGCTTTGTCCATGCCCGTATCGACGTCGGCCGCCTCGCGCTCGCGACCGCCGATGTAGAATGCCCAAAAACCCGAAATGTCGGTACGCGGATGATAACTTTCACTGCGGGCGACAGTCAGTTCGGTCTCCAGCTTCTGGCGATGCTCTTCGGCAATTCGATCGGCCTCGTCGCGGGTCACGCCGCCCAATTTCAACAGGTGCCCCAGATATCCCTCACGCACCGATTTGCGCTGCTTGATGGCGCGATACAGTTGCGGTTGGGTGAATTCGGGTTCGTCTTGTTCGTTGTGTCCGCGACGGCGGTAGCAGTACATGTCGATGACCACGTCGCGCTGAAACTCGCGACGAAAGTCCATTGCCAAGCGAACGACTTGCGCGACCGCCTCGGGGTCTTCGCCGTTGACATGAAAGATCGGGATTTGCAGCATTTTGGCGACGTCGGTCGCGTAGGTGCTCGAGCGGGCTTCGCTGGGGCTGGTCGTGAAACCTATCTGATTGTTGACGATGACGTGTAACGTGCCGCCGGTTTTATAGGCTTCGAGCTGGCTCAGATTGAGTGTCTCTTGAATAATGCCTTCGCCCGCAAAAGCGGCGTCGCCATGCACTAATATAACCATGCCGCGTTGACGAGCCTTGTCCTCGGCGCGATCTTGTTTGGCGCGCACCCGACCGATCGCCACGGGATTCACAAACTCCAAGTGACTTGGGTTGAAACAGAGCGACAAGTGAACTTTGTGCTGATTGGCACAGAGCCAATCGTTGCTGTAACCCAAGTGATACTTCACGTCGCCCCGGCCGATATGCAGCTCGGGGTCGATGTCGGCAAACTCGCGGAAAATCCGTTGGGCACTCTTGCCCATGATGTTGACGAGTACGTTCAATCGGCCGCGATGGGCCATGGCCAACACGCATTCATCGATATGTTGTTCGCCGGCTTTCTCGATGGCCAGTTCCAACAGCGGGATCAGGCTCTCGGCACCTTCCAACGAAAAGCTTTTTGCCCCCTGAAATCGCTTTTGTATGAACTCCTCGAAGATCACCGCGTCGCTGAGTCGCTTGAAGATTCGTAATTGCTCCTTGCGACTGAGATAGATCCGGTTCTCGGTTCCCTCCATCCGCTCTTGCAACCACTGCCGCACGCGAAAATCGTCCATTTGCATGAACTGTACGCCGATAAACCGGCAGTACGTGTTGCGCAGTCGCTCGACGATGCGGCGCAGCGTCATTTGCTGCGGTCCCTCGATCGTGTCGGTCGAAAACGTGCGATCCAAATCGGCATCGGTGAAATGATAAAACGCCGGATCAAGCTCGGGCAGTTCGGGCCGCGGCAAACCAAGCGGATCGATTTTGGCAATCAGATGGCCGCGAACACGATAGGCGCGGACGAGTTGATCGAGGCGATCTTGCAAAATCGCCACGTCCATCTGCTCGGCCGAACCATTCGCTTGCTGCTCGGCAACTGCTAATTGCGGCGGACTGAATAAGCTGGGGGGGCGAAAGCTAGGGCCGCGCTGAAATTTGGGGTGGCCGTTGGCAGCGTGACCTTGGGCTGCGCTTTGTCCATGGGCTGAGTTTCGACCGTTGGTCAGGCCGTGGCCGTTGGCTTCGCCATTTCCATTTTCACTATTTTCGTCGGCCTCGTTGTAGCCATGCGACTGTTCGTCGAAATAACTGCGCCAGTCGGGCGAAACACTCTCGGGGTCGATCAGGTAGTCTGCGTATAGGCCTTCGACAAACGACAGGCTCGCGGTGTCGAGCCCTTGCGGTGACTCTTCCATCCTTATTGTCCTGCAAATAGAACCATCGCCCTACTGCCTTGGTCGAAAACACTCCCCCAAGTATGCAGCGGCCAGTCGGCTATGGCCTCGCGGACGATTCGACACTTTAATCTTAACGGCAAAAGTTGGTTTGGGTAATGCTAAAACCTGGTACCAAAACCGGCAGGTGAATCTAACCGGTCCATCAGGGTTGCGGACGCATTTGCTGTGGCACGAAAAGTGTTGATAATTGGCAGACCGCACCATCAAAATGCGACAACTAGCCGCAATAATACTTGGCTGGAACAATATGGACAGGAACAATATGATCTGCCGGCCCTCATTCGGCCGATGTGGACGAAATAGGTAACCCTTAACGCGACGAAGGTATAATCGGGCAATGCCATGGCGAGAGTTTTTGTCACCGGCGGCACTGGCTTCATCGGCACCGAACTGATCCGTCGTTTGGTTGAGCGTGGAGATCAGGTGACCTGCTTGGTGCGTGCGCGATCCAGCGCCGACCGGTCGATGCGGATTGCCCGACTACGCGAGCAGGGCGTGCAACTCCTCACCGGCGACATTTGCGACCCCGATTCGATCGCCGCGCCGGTTGTTGCGGCCGATATCGTTTTCAATGTCGGCGGAGTCGTCACTGCTCGGCATTCCCAAGAGTTCTTCGCTGGAAACCGCGATGGGGTTCGGAATCTGCTGGACGCAGCGGCAACGCGGTCATCACCTCCCGTGGTAGTCCACGTATCCTCGTTGGCGGCGGCGGGCGTTTCGCCCCGCGGGGAGCCGCGAAACGAGAACGATCGTTGCGAACCCGTCTCGAATTACGGTCGCAGTAAGCGGGCCGGCGAACTGGTGGCCCGGCAATTCGCCGACCGGGTCCCGATTACCGTCATTCGACCGCCGATGGTACTGGGTCAAGGGGACTTGGTATCGCTCGAATTGTTCAAGTCGGTCGCGAATTGGCGATTACACGTAGTGCCAGGTCGAGTCACGCGCGAGTACTCGCTGGTACATGTCTGCGATTTGGTGGAAGTGATGCTACGGGCAGCCGAACGGGGCGAACGGCTGGCGTATTGCGCTGCTGAGCAAAGTTCAGATACTAGCGTCTCGCGTGATCAAGCTGCGACGGAATATCAGAGAGTGCGACCCCTTCAGAATCCAACGAATCGCAACAGCGAAAATTCGATACAGGCCATGTGGGAATGCCGTTCAGCATTTTCATCGTATGACTCAGAAACTCCGGTCGAAGGGCAAGGCGTCTATTTCGCGTCCTTACCCGGTGTGTACACCTACGCGGAATTGGGGCATCTGATCGCCGAGGCCACCGGACGCGAACGAATTAAAGTACTTCGGTTGCCCGATGCGGTGCTGTGGTCGGCCGCCGCAGCCAGCGAACTGGTCGCCAAACTTCGCCGCCGGCCGAGCTTTATCAACTTCGATAAAGCACGGGAAGCATCGGCAGGGCACTGGACCTGCCAACCGGGCAAAGTGGAACGTCAGCTCGGTTTCGCAGCGAGGATACCCGTGATCGATCGGCTTCGTGAGACGTATCACTGGTACTGCGAACAGGGCTGGCTGTAGAGAAACTGGGGAAATCGGAATGAAAGCCAAGTCTCATCTCCGATTTCCGCAATCCGATTTCATCTGGCCCGGTGGTGATTCCGTATATCATTACCCCCATCTTTCCTAGCTTCTGCCGCTCGTAACGATTCTACGCGTTATGCGGTTTCGATTGCGGCTCAATGCCAACCGCGGCCGATACATCCAGAAGTCCACTGGCAGCGTTTTGCATGTTTGTTTGCGTGCAAGGGTCAAGCTGGGCGTCGGATGCGTTCGAAGTTCGGTTTGCCGCCGAACCCAATCGCCATGAAGCGTCGCACCTTTTGTCGAGTCGCGTGGGTCGGACTGCTGTCGGTTTCCGCTCTGCAATCGGACGCGCGATCCGTTAGTGCGGCGACGCCTTATGTCGACAACGCATTACGCGTGATCGAACTGAAGTCCGATAGCACGCAACTGCCGTCGCCCGTGCTGACGGCGACCGCGTTGAGTTCGGATGCTTCGCTCTTGGCCACGGCGGGCGACGATCACGATGTTCGACTCTGGAACGTCAAGAACGGCAAACTGCTGTTTACACTCAACGGACATACCGATTGGGTTCGTGCCGTTTCGTTCAGCATGGACGGAACGCGGCTGGCCACCGGGGGCGACGACCGGCGAATTCGTATTTGGGATGTTGCAACGGGCAAAGAAATCAAAAGGCTTGCCGAACACGAGGCGGCTATTTATAGCGTGCGATTCAGCCCCGACGGACGTTCGATTGCCGCCGCCGGCTTCGAAAACAAACTGCGCGTCTATGACCTTGCCAGCGGAGCAATTAAGCAAATTTTCGATTGTCCGTGCCGTGATATGCGGACGGTGGTGTTTTCGCCGGACGGGGCGTTATTGGCAGGCGGCGGGCGCAACGGCCGCATTCGCGTTTGGCAAATGTCCGATGGTGCCGTGCTTCAGCAATGGCAAGCCCATCGGCAGCGGATTCGTGCCATGGCCTTTTCGCCGGACGGGGCTTTGCTGGCTTCGGCAGGCGAAGATCAAGTCATCCATACTTGGGATGTAGTCACCGCCAAGGCCGTTGCCACGCTCGAAAGCCGCGGTACGAAAGTCATGTCCCTGGCGTTCTGTAGTCGGACGAATTTGGCGACCGGCGGCAGCGACAACATCGTTCGCATCTGGAACCTCAGCACGGGCAAAGAGGTCGATCAATTGATCGGCCATCGTGGGTCCATCGCCACACTCGACTGCCATGCCGAGAGCGGTTTGCTAGTCTCGGGCAGTTTTGATACGACCGCGCGGCTCTGGAATGTTCAGACCAGCGACGGCAAGAGCGCGGCGGTGGTTGAACCGTATGGTCGGCGATAGGCCTTGGGCTTGGAAGCAATTGATTGATTCTGTAGGGAATGCCCTCCGTGGCATTCCGGCGCTTCGAGCAGTGCCGGAACGCAAACGAGCGACTTCGCTACAGCGCGGCGGAACGGCACGGAGGCACGTTCCCTACAGAAAGTCTACTGATCAACGCACGGAGGACTGACGCGTGGGATTACTTCGCAAAGCCAAACAGTGGGGTCGCGCGCTGCGCATCTTCAATTCAGACGAACGTGATCCGCACGCGTCGTCGACCTCGAATGTGCGAATCTGTCACTTCGAGCAACTCGAAGCCCGCCAGGTCCGCGCCGGCGATATTCACCTGGGCGCGGTCTACTTCGAAGAGGCAACTGGCGATGACTCGGCCGGCGATCGGCTCGAAATCACGTTTCAAGGCGGAGCACCCGGCACGCAACTCCACGGCATCACCCTGAACGGAGATAAGCTACTCGACGGCGGGCTGACGCTGGGTGATATCTTTTTCGACACGGCCGATGGCGGCCTAGGCAGCTTTAAGTCCGACGCACTGAACATTGTCTCGCACAACGGTTTCACGATCACGAATGTTTCGGTGCAAGACGGCTCGTCACTGATCACCTTCGAGTTCGCTGGTTTTGATGCCGGCGAGAAGCTGGTGTTTGATATCGATGTCGACGAACAAGGGCTGTTCGGCTCGACTTCGGTCACCGAAGGCGGCGAGTTCGAAGGGACGCGGATGACCGGCGTCTTTAAGAACAATCACTTCGAAGATGCGACCGGAACGGCGATCTTCTACGACGCGTACGACGCTCAGTTTGCGGCCGCAGCGGCAACGACCGGCTCGCAGCTTGGTTTGCCTCCCGATAATTATATTCCGCCGCACGGTGTCGATCGCTCCGACCGTACTGCCGGGGCCGTGGTCACACTGGTGCAAGTGCCCAAGCCGATCACGATCGCGGGCACCGTGTTTCACGACCCTAACTTATCGAACTCGCGCGATCCGGGCGAGTTGGGCATCTCAGGGGTGTCGCTCTCACTATTGCAATGGAACGGCACAACCTATATTTCGACCGGCAAGACCACGGTGACCAACGCGGTGGGTGAATACAAGTTCGACGGTATTTTGCCCGGCACGTATCGCGTGGTTGAATCGCAACCGAGCGGATATCTGAGCGTGGGCTCGAAGCCCGGCAGCGTCAACGGCGCGCCGGTTGGCGTGTCGACATCGGTCGACGTGCTGAGCGAGATCACGTTGTTGGGCGGGCAAGATAGCATTCAAAACGACTTTGCCGAAGTCACGCCGGGCAGTATCAGCGGCAAGGTTTACGCCGATCCCGAGGGGGATTGCGTGTACGGGCCGAACGACACGCCGCTCTCAGGCGTGAAGATCGAACTGCTCAACGCGCAAGGCAGCGTGATCGAAACCACGTTTACCGATGCCAACGGCAACTATCAGTTCACGAACCTGATGCCGGCGAACTACGGCGTTCGCGAGACGCAGCCTGCCGGTTACTATCAAGGCGGCCAAAAAATCGGTTCGAGCGGCGGCGTGATTTCGGCCGCCGATGTGACGAGTTCGATTTTGTTGACCGCAGGTACCGGAGCGATCGACTACGATTTTTGTGAGTTATTACCGGCAAGCCTGGCCGGCAAGGTCTACGACGACCCTGAAGGCGATTGCATCTATGGTCCGAACGACACGCCGCTTGCAGGCGTGACAATCGAACTGCTCAACGCACAGGGCGTGGTCGTCGCCACCACGTTGACCAACGCACAGGGGCAATACAAGTTCGACAACCTTGCGCCGGGCACATATGGCGTCCGAGAGGTTCAGCCCATCGGATATTACCAGGGCGGAACGATGATCGGTTCGGCCGGCGGTGCAATCACAGCCGCCGACTTGATCACACAAATCACGTTGGGCTCGTCGCAACATGCCGTGAACTACGATTTTTGCGAAACGATTCCCGGCAGCATCAGCGGCAAGGTCTACGCCGATCCCGAGGGGGATTGCGTGTACGGGCCGAACGACATTCCGTTATCCGGCATCGCCGTACAACTGCTAGATGTCAACAACAACGTCATCGCGACGACGTTTACCAATCTGAACGGCGAATACTCTTTTGATAATTT
>JAYTAU010000363.1:0-1512 GCA_043737375.1 Planctomycetia bacterium | reverse complement strand
TCTGAACTTAGGAAGGACTAACTGTCGGAAATACCGATTTATTCTTGAAAATTGTCGACATATCGGACACATCAATGTTGTGGACTGTCGAGAGTGGTTAACCAGCAAGGAAATAGGCCTTTTTTTAACTGGCAAGACACAAAATACCTGAGCGTCATTCAGTCGTGGATCAGAGCGACTGCAAGGTATAAAGCCGCGAGCTGTTGCCAACCGGAGTCAGCAGGTAGTGTCGCCACAGCGGCCTGGAGATGCACAATCGCCGTCGGAGCACGATTGAGCATCAAGAAGGCCATGCCGACGTTGAATGACGCCACGGCGCTATCCGGCAGGGTCTGCCAGACTTTCAATGCGGTTTCGCGTTGACCGTCGATCCAAAGTCTGGCGGCTTGTTCGTTGGTTTCAGCAGCGGAGTTACCCGAGATTGGCAGAACAGCTTCCCCAAGCTCGTGGCCGATCCCACCCGCCAGCAATTGCTCACTCAAATTCTTGGAAATTTGGGTTCGACCCACCCAATTCTTCAGGCCGGTGATTCCACTCGGTTTCGACTTAGTCGACTCGACGAGATTCTCGGCGAACAAACCGGCCACTTCACGGAGACGTTGGGGAAATTGGCCGGCCGCCATCGGAATGCCGAGCCGACCGGTGCTCGTATCGACGAAGGTCGCCCAATCGGTCGGGGGTGTTTTCAGCGAAACAGTCGAACCGAGCAACTGGAGAGCCAATTGGGAGTCGATCCAAGCGGCTTGGGCATCGACCCGGATCGTGGCGAGAATTTCGTGTGGCTCGACGTCACCGGCCAGTTCGTCCGAATGAACCTGATTCGAGCGAGCAATAAGTGCTCGGCTGGTCAATTCGGCGAGCGAAGGCTGTTTTGGCGAATTCATTGCACTTTTCCGCGGTGGTCGTGATCCTTTCCGGGAAAACGACCGCCGCTGTAAAACTTGCGCCGACTTAATTCTTGGGCTCTTTCGGCTCCATTGGCGGAGCCGGTTTCGGCGGGGCTTGGGGCAATTTGACCGGGTACTGTTGAATCACGGTGCCGAATTCGGGGGGCTTGGCTGCCACAAGTCGAGCTAAGACGCCGAGCTTGGCCTTCAAAGGTGCGTCGGTTTCCGTTTCGGCCACTTGGGTAACTTGGTTGGCCAGGACTTCACCGGTGAGTTTTCCGAACCCCTGAATGTGGCGAATCGCCGCGTCGATCGCTTTGAGTCGAACCGGGACTGGGCGGGTCGGCTGCACCGCCAAATTCACCAAGGCCTGTTGGGCGTCGCCGCTCCCGATTCGGGCCAGTGCTTCGGCCGAGTCGGGTGCCAACTCGTCGTCCGCAAGGGCTTTGCGGAGTTCGCCTTCGGCCGGTTTCACGTCGTAACCCGGAATTTCATCGAGCGCCAGTTTGCGAAGCCACTCGGCCGCCAGTTTCGCCGAGGCTTTCTTTTCGGAAGCATCGCGTGGCATGGCAGCCGCATCGGGGACGGCGGCTTGGATGTCGAACTTCAAATTGAAAGCGGTGAA
>JAYTAU010000362.1:0-4031 GCA_043737375.1 Planctomycetia bacterium | reverse complement strand
TCGCTGACGCTTCGGGTTGGGATACGTTTTGTTAGGGCTTCTAAGAGAAAAAACGAGAAAATGCGGGCTAGGCTTCTTCTAGTAAAAGCTGGCGGAATGTTCCCGGGCACGGATCGGGTGCCGCGTCCCCCTTGCGCGCAAATCCTTATGACCACGCTGCAACTCAAATATGCTCGATGGGTCTCGCGATTTCGCCGTCGCGCGGCGAACCATGTTGCGGCGCTGCCGCCCAGGCGGTTCATCGACTGCATGGAATTGGAAGAGCGTAGTTTGATGAGTGCGACGCCGCTGGCCGTCGAGGCAATCGTCAACACGACTACCACCGACTCGCAAGTCACCACGCCCGAAGCACCCCCGGCCGTGGCGGCCGACGCTGCCGGCAATTCCGTCGTCGTGTGGTCCAGTCAGAACCAAGATGGCAGCGGCTGGGGAGTTTATGCAAAACGTTTCAATGCGTCGGGCGTGGCCCAAGGCAGCGAACAGCAAATCAACCAGACGACGGCCAACGATCAGCAGTACGCCACCGTAGCGATGGACGCTAACGGCAACTTCGTGGTCACTTGGACCGAACACGACGCAACGGCGACGTCGGGCGAGGTGAAAGCCCGGCGATACGATTCGACGGGTACGGCGCTCGGCAACGAGTTCACCGTCAACAGCACGACCGCCGACGCGCAGGGTTATTCGTCAGTCGCCATGGACGCTGCCGGAAACTTTTTCATTACCTGGTCGAGCAATAACCAGGATGGCAGCGGTTGGGGAGTGTACGGCCAACGCTATAGCTCGGCGGGCGTTGCGCAAGGCTCCGAGTTCCTTGTGAACACGGCCGCCACCGGAAACCAAATGTTCTCTCGCGCGGCGATGGATGCCGACGGCGATTTTGTCGTGACTTGGGACAGCGAAGGACAAGACGGCAGCGGCTGGGGAGTGTACGGCCAACGCTACAACGCAGCCGGTACTTCGCAAGGCAGCGAATTCCTGATCAACACGGCGACCAGTTTCGATCAAAAATTTTCATCGGTCGATATGGACGGTGCCGGAAATTTCGTCGTTACCTGGAGCGAAACGGGCGACGGGATTGGGTACGGCATTCTCGCCCAACGCTATCTGGCAAACGGGACTGCCGCGGGCGGGGCGGTCAACGTCAACACGACTACCGCCGGGCAACAGCTTTACTCGACCGTCGCCATGAACGGCAACGGAGATTACTTGGTCACCTGGTCGAGCGAAGATCAAGACGCCGCGGGGGGCTGGGGCGTGTACGCACAACGCTACACCTCGACTGGTGCCGCGATCGACGGTGAATTCCGCGTCAACTCGACGACCGCCGGTAGTCAGCAGTACTCGTCGGCAGTGCTTTCCAACGACGGAATCGCCGCGTTCGCCTGGAGCGGAGAGGGGACGGGCGACACCCAAGGCATTTTCTCCCGGCGGTTTTCATTTCTGGCCATCGATGTCACGCCGACCTCGGGGACGACGAGCGAGATAGGCAACACCGCGACGTTTACCATTGCATTGAGCTGGGCACCTACTGCCGATGTGACCATCAACTTGGCATCGACCGATACCACGGAAGGAACGTTATCGACTTCGAGTCTGACGTTTACTTCGGTGAATTGGAATACGCCGCAAATGGTCACCGTGACCGGCGTAAACGATAACTTGAGCGACGATAGTATAGCCTATTCGGTCACAACTTCGGCCGCCACTAGCGCCGATTCGCGCTACAACGGAATGAACGCCGCCGACGTGACGCTGACGAACATCGACGAAGACGCGTTGGGTGAGGAAACCCGCGTGAACACCAACACCGCAGGTACTGTTTTGACACTGTCCGGCGGAGTCGCACCCGAAACGAGCGCGCAGTCGATCGCCATGGATGCCGGCGGCAATTATGTGGTCGTTTGGTCCGCTGATCTCGGCGACGGCAATGCCTTCGACGTCTACGGACAATTGTTTACCTCGGCCGGAATGGCGCGCGGCAGCGAATTTCTGATCAACACCTCGACCGGTTTCCGCACACAGTCTCAGCAGTATCCCACGGTGGCGATGGACAACGCCGGCAACTTTGTCGTCACCTGGTCGAGCAACGCGCAAGACAGCAACGGATACGGCGTTTACGGCCAGCGCTACAACGCGACCGGAGTAAAGCAGGGTAGCGAATTTCTGATCAACACCACGATCTTGAACAACCAACGCAACTCGTCGATTGCCATGAGCGCCAACGGCGCCTTCGTGGTTACGTGGCGCAGCCAGAACGGCGATGGCAGCAACGACGGTATTTTCGCGCAACGCTACGACGCCGCCGGCGTGGTGCAAGGCGGTCAATTCTTGGTCAACACCACCACCACTTCATTTCAAGTACAACCGTTCATCGCCATGGACGACGCCGGAAACTTTGTCATCGGCTGGCAAAGTAATCTGCAAGATGGCAGCGGCTACGGCGTGTACGCCAAGCGCTTCAACGCTAGCGGCGTTGCTCAAGGGGGGAGAGTTTCAGGTCAGCACCTTTACGACCAATGATCAAATCAGCCCGACTATCGGCATGGATAGCGTTGGGAATTTCGTCATCGCTTGGGAAAGCAGCAGGCAAGACGACGTCAGCTCCTTTGGTATTTACGCGCAGCGGTACAACGCGGCGGGCGTAGCGCAAGGGAGCGAGTTCCGAGTCAGCACGACGACGACCGGTGACCAGACTCATCCGAATGTTGCCATGGATGGCAACGGTAACTTTCTGGTCACTTGGACGGGGAACGGAGCGGGAGACAGCTTGGGCGTGTATGGGCAGCATTACAATGCGGCAGGCGTTGCGCAAGGCAGCGAATTCCTGATCAACACCACCACGACCGGCGCACAGGAATATTCGTCGACCGCCATGCTTTCGTCGACGAACTATGTAGTCGTCTGGAGCGGCGCAGGGCCGGGCGATACGAGCGGCGTGTTCTCTCAGAATTATTGGACCGGATTGACGGCAATCTATTATGACAACATCGACTTCACAGGCAACAAGCTGATTCGGGTCGATCCCACCATCGACTTCAATTGGGGAACAGGTGCGCCCGACGCCGCGATCGGCAACGACACGTTCTCCGTCGCATGGCTCGGCCGAATAACGGCAGAATACGGCGAAACGTATACGTTTTATACCACGAGCGATGACGGCGTGATGCTCTACATCAACGACGTACTCGTGATCAATAATTTTACGGATCACTCAGTAACGGAAGATACGGGTCTCATCGCGCTTGCCGCGGGACAATCCTATTCGATTCGAATGTTGTATTTCGAAAATGGGGTGGACGCCGTCGCCAAACTCGAATGGTCGAGTGCCAGTCAAACGCGACAGGTCGTGCCGACGAATGCCCTATCGAGCGAAAATCAGACGCCGACGAACAACATGCCGGCGGCCCAAGCGACCGGCGAAGACGTGCCGCTCGTATTTAGCGGAGCGAATGGCAACCAGATCAGCATTTCCGACATTGATACGTTCGGGCAGCCGATCGAAGTTTCGCTGAACGCCACCAACGGCGCGATCACGCTGAGCAGCATCGTGGGACTGACGTTCTCCGTCGGCGATGGCAGCGGCGATGCCGTTACGACCTTTACCGGCACGCTCGCCAGCGTGAATGCCGCGCTGAACGGTTTGAGTTTTACGCCCAGCGCGGAATACTCCGGCACGGCAAGTCTGCAAATCGATACGAACGACCGAGGATACTACAGTTACGGCATTCCGTTGGCAGACACCGATACGGTGAACATTACGGTTAATGCGGTTAACGATGCGCCCGTGAATAATGCGCCCGCCGCGCACGGCACCCTTCAAAACGTTGTACTCGTATTCAGTGGTGCCAATGGAAATGCCATAAGCGTCAGCGACGCCGACGCCGGGGCTTCCCCCATCCAGGTCGCGCTCGACGGCACGAACGGCACGATTTCGTTAGCCACCCTCGGCGGGCTTTCGTTCTCAACGGGCGATGGCACCAGCGACGCCGCGATGACCTTCACGGGTACGGTAGCCGACATAAACGCCG
>JAYTAU010000361.1:0-4032 GCA_043737375.1 Planctomycetia bacterium | reverse complement strand
CCCATCTGGTTCCCTTCAGCCGTGTGATTATAGACCACATCCAAAATCACCTCGATCCCTGCCGCGTGTAGGTTGCGGACCATCGTCTTGAATTCACGAATCTGGTCGCCGGCCGCGGTGGTAGATGCGTAGCGATGGTCGGGTGCGAAGAATGATAGCGTGTTGTAGCCCCAATAATTCACCAGGTCCTTGTCGACCAGATGCCGGTCGTCCAAGTGCGAATGCACCGGCAACAACTCCACGGCGGTGACGCCGAGATTTTTGAGGTATTGAATTGCGCCGTCAGAGCCGACTCCGGCGTAGGTGCCTTGCACTTTTTCCGGCACTTCGGGATGTAGTTTGGTGAAGCCTTTGACGTGCAACTCGTAGATGAAAGTTTTGTTCCACGGAATTTGCGGCGGTCGATCGTCGCCCCAGGTAAATGCCTCGTCGAGTACCGAAGCCAACGGCGCGAACTTGGCATTGTCGCGATCATCGAACGAGAGATCGGTTTCCTTGTGCCCGATTTTGTAGCCCCACATCTCGTCGCACCAGTCGATCGAACGACAAATCGCTTTGGCATAAGGATCGAGCAATACTTTATTCGGGTTAAACCGGTGGCCCTTGGCCGGCTCGTACGGTCCGTGCACACGATAACCGTATGGTTGACCCGGCAGCACGTCCGGCAAATAACAATGCCAAACCTGGTCGGTCTGCTCGGGCATGTCGATGCGAATCGATTCCTTCTCGGATTCGACGGCATCGAACAGGCAGAGTTCGACTTTTGTCGAGTTTTCCGAGTACAAGGCGAAATTGGTTCCGCTACCGTCCCAGGTTGCACCCAAAGGATAAGGACGACCGGGCCAAACACGAGTATTGCTATTCATAAGATCAGATTTGGGCTAAGGCTTGAAAAAAACCAGCTAAGGGCATCGTAGCCCTCGCCGGTTTTGTGAGCATAACAGGAATTGTTATCGTGTGGCAGCGGTCGCTGAAGAGCTTCGACTGCTAACCTTGTCTGCGGCAGATGGGTATCGCCGACAACATCAAAGCATCGCTGCGACTAATTGACCGAGATCACATGCGTGTCGTCAATCAGTTGCACAACACCCGCAACCCTTTGACAGCAATGAATACACAACTGTTTGTGGTAAAACGAACGTACGGAACCTTGCAGGGTAACGACGCCGTTGGCGGCCTTGATTCTTAGAGTTGCGGCACTGAGAAACAAACGGCTCTTTAGATAATTACCCACTCGGCGTTGAATTTCGTTGTCGGCCGAGGAGAGAATCGAACCGTGAACCGGCCATTGATTGGAAAACGGTTCGCCCGAGTGAGTCTCTACAATCATGCGACGCCCTTCTAAATGTTGAATGCCGACTGGAACCAATAGGGAAATGCGAGAACGTTCGAGGCTAAACTTCCGACTGAAATGTAAAAAGCGAAGGCGGAAAAAAATTTTGGAGTCAGCGATCGCTACGGTGTTTGCAAACTGTGTGCCGTGGCGCAAGATCGTCGATTCAGTCTGAAAATGACATGCAGTCACTACTTGTTTCACCTCGCCTGATCGTATTCCAACCAAGCTGCGCAGTTGTTAACCGCCGCGTTCGCTTAGAAACTGCAAAGCAAATACAGCTTCGAGCGGGTTTGCTGCCCGGCGCGATGTTTGCTAACCGCTGGCAAGACACAACTACCAAGCTCATCTGGCGAACTCTCTCTGAAATGTGGAGTCTGAATGTCTGAAGTATCGTTGAAGGCCATCCGAGCCACGTATCGCGTCCAGCTCCATTGCGATTTTGGTTTTGCCAGCGCGGCAGCACTCGCCGACTATCTGTCGCAACTGGGAATTAGCCATTTTTACGCCTCGCCTTGTCTGCAAGCCGCGCCGGGTAGTATGCATGGCTATGATGTCCTGGATCATCATCGGGCTAACGACGAACTGGGCGGCGACGGCGGTTTTATGCTGTTCTGTCATGCGTTAACGCGAAATAGTTTGTCGCTGCTTATGGACATCGTGCCGAACCACATGAGCATTTCGCACCGCGGCAACCGCTGGTGGTGGGACGTTCTCGAAAATGGCCAAGCCAGCCGTTACGCCGGCTACTTCGATGTGGACTGGCAATCGCCCGAAGCTAAAAATCAAAATACGGTGCTGATGCCGATTCTGGGCGATCACTACGGTCGCGTCGTTGACGCCGGCGAAATTCAGCTCGTACGCAAAGGGGGCGTGTTCGTCTTTCATTATTTCGACCATGTGTTTCCCGTGGCGCCCCGGTCGCTCGATTCCTTGCTTCAAGCAGCCGCCGAACGGGCCGAATCCGACGACCTGGCGTTTATCGCCGAATCGTACGGTCGGTTGCCGCTGGCCACGCAGACCGATCGGGCCAGTGTTCAACGTCGCCATCGTGACAAAGAAGTCTTGCGCGCGCAGTTGGAGCGTCTTAGCCAGGAACATCCTCACATCGCCGCGGCGATTGATGAGGTGGTCGATGAAACCAACGGCTCGCCCGACGAGATGGATGTGCTACTCCAGCGGCAAAATTATCGGTTGGCGAATTGGCGTACCGCGCGAGACGAACTGGATTACCGGCGGTTCTTCGACGTCAACTTTCTGGCGGGCTTGCGGGCCGAGGACGAGCGCGTGTTCAACGACACGCATGCGCTGATTCTCGATTGGGTGCGGCAAGGGTTGGTCGCCGGTCTGCGAATCGATCACCCCGACGGCTTGCGCGATCCTCAGGAGTACTTCACACGATTGAGAACCGCCGCGCCCGAGGCGTGGATCGTGGTCGAAAAGATACTGATGCCCGACGAACGATTACCCGAACCTTGGCCGGTGCATGGCACGACCGGCTACGACTTTATTTTTCGCCTGGGCGGACTGTTGACCGATCCGGATGGCGAGCAGCCGCTAAGCGAATTTTACGCCGAGTTTACCGGCGAGCCGACGGATTTTCGCGAGCTGATCCGGCAGAAAAAACTGCTCGTCGCCAAAATGATGTTTAGTGCCGATATCAATCGGTTGACTGAACTGTTCGGCCGTGTTTGCGAGAATCACCGTCGTTATCGCGATTTTACGCGCCGCGAATTGCAATCGGTATTGCGCGAGACTATCGCTTGCTTGCCGGTGTATCGAACTTACATTCGCTCGCGCGACGTACCGCTGTCGGATCAGGATGTGCAGGTGATTCACGAGACGATTGAATGTGCCAAGCAGCACCGAGCGGACTTGGATGTTGACTTGTTTGATTTTCTGCGCGATCTGTTGTTGATGAAAGTTCGCGGCGCGACCGAGTTCGAATTGGTCATGCAGTTTCAACAACAGACCGGACCCGTGATGGCCAAAGGTGTCGAAGACACCACCTTCTACAACTACAACCGCTTGGTCGGGTTGAACGAAGTCGGCGGGGATCCGGGACATTGGGCGATGACTCCCGAACAGTTTCACGCGGAATGCTGTTACGCTCGCGAGAAACAGCCGCTGTCGCTCTTAGCCACGACGACGCACGACACCAAACGTAGTGAGGACGTGCGGGCTCGGCTGTATGTGCTATCGGAGATTCCCAGCGTATGGGCGGCAACCGTGCGTGAATGGTCGACGATGAACGAGCAGTTTCGACGCGATTTCATGCCCGATCGCAACACCGAGTATTTGATTTATCAAACGCTGGTCGGCGCGTGGCCGATTAACGTCGAAAGGCTCACAGCCTACTTGCAAAAAGCGACGCGCGAGGCCAAGGCCCATACGTCGTGGACCGATCCGGAACCCAAATTCGAAGAGGCTGTCAGCGAGTTTGCCACGGCTATCCTATTGCATCGGCCGTTTCTCGATTCTCTCGAAGCGTTCGTCAGCTCGATCAACGACGCCGGTAGCGTTAATTCGCTTTCGCAAGTGCTGTTGAAGATCACCACGCCCGGCGTGCCCGATTTTTATCAAGGCAACGAAATCTGGGACTATAGCCTGGTCGATCCTGATAATCGCCGACCCGTCGATTACGCGTTGCGTCGCCAGTTGCTGAATGAACTCAGCAAATTATCGATCGAGCAAGTTCT